>JAGDMY010000300.1 GCA_017860765.1 Chloroflexota bacterium
TCCCGGCTGATCAACTCGCGGGCTTTATGTTCAAAGAGGTCCATAACTTTTCTCAGTCATCCTGCGGCTCAATGGTACCTTTTGACCTCGAAGCGGTAGAGCTTTACCGGCTCATCGGGGGCGATGCCGGCTTTCTGCCGGCTTATTTCGATTTGATAGTCTACGGTGTCCACTCCTTCCAGGTCCGGCAGCAGCAGGCCTCTGCGGAAACCAGCTTCTACGATAACCCCGTACTTCCGCGGGTCGAGTTCCTCAGGACCGGCGACCGGCTCCGGCCTGGTCAAAACATCTACAGTATACTCCAGGTCTTTTAGTTCACCGGCTGCAACGGGCTCAAAACGGGGGTCGTGCGTGGCAGTGCTTATGGCATTTGCTATAATCTCGTCAGCCACATTGCCCTGGCAGGGTTCAAAGGTGCCGATGCAGCCGCGGAGCTCTCCCCCCTTTTTGATGCAGACAAAAACCCCGGCTTTCTCTTTCATTTCGGGTGTCAGGTCTTTGGGTTGCAATACCTTTTTGTCCCGGATATAAGTCTCCAGGGCGTCCTTGGCCAGGCGGACGAGAGGTGACAGCCGTTTGACGATAATACCGGCATAGCCGACCACGGCGTTGAAATCTCCAGAGACATCGCCGCTGGTCTGGTATTTTACCAGCTCAGCCTTGGTGGCGCCCAGCTCTTTGGCAGCGTTCAGCATCACTGCCGCCGGAGCGTAGCCGCACATGCTGATATTCTTTTCCTCCACTCTTCTGACCAGCTCTTCCGGGTTTAATTCAAGCATGGCTTCGATCGCCTGGTGGTCCTTTTTCCGGGCAATCCCCTGCGCCTCATAATGGTTCATGTCACTGCTGGCCAGGATCACCGCTTCCCGGTTTAACTCACGCAGGGCCTGCGCCAGGGTATGTCCCAGCTCGGCATATATTGCGGTGTCGCCGTAGGCCAGGATGATGGGTACGATTTTGATATCCGGTTTAAAATATTGCAGAAAGGGCAGCTGGACCTCTATAGAGTGTTCGAAGAGATGGGCCTCGGTATCCGCTTTCAGGTAGGCCGAGAGGGAGACCAGTTTGGCGGCCAGCTCGGCATCTACCTGCACTTCTCCCAGCGGAGTTTTCCAGGTCCCTTTGGTCATAACGCTCAGGGGTTGGCCATGCCCGGTGTGGTTGGGTCCGATGATAACGAAAGTATCTTTAAACTTTATCCGCGATATCACCGCCCCGGTCACCGCCCCCGAGTAGATATAGCCGGCGTGGGGCACCACCACTCCCAGGACCTCTTCCTTCTCGGCTTTTTCGTCAATGAATGATTTAATCATAGCCCTGAGCTCAGCCGCGGAATCAGGATAGAACTGTCCGGCCACTGCTGGTTTTCTTAACATAGCTCCCTCCCAATTATCCCCTGAAATTTAGCTCGGCTCCACAGAATTTGCATTTCGAACCCTTTAAACCCAGTACTTTAGTACTATACCCCTGCCGCTCTACGGTCAGCCTCCCGCATTGGTAGCAGGTGGTATTCTCACCGTTGTGCCCGGGAACATTGCCGATGTAAATAAATTTCAGTCCACTCTGTTTCCCGATTTCCATGGCATGCTCCAGGGAGGCTATCGGGGTCGGCGGCAAGTCCAACGCCTGATATTGGGGATAAAAACGGGTCACATGCCAGGGAGTGAGTTCTCCCAGCTTATCATGAATCCAGCCCGCGATCCCTTTTAGCTGCTCATCGTCATCGTTGAGAGTGGGGATCAGGTTGGTAATGACTTCCAGATGCATATTCCATTTCTTCTTAGCGCGTTCAGCGGTCTCCAGGATCCCCTCCCAGTGAGTTATCCTGGCCAGCTTGCGATAAAATTCGGAGGTGAAGCCCTTGACGTCCACCCTCCAGGCGTCCAGATAAGGCCCGAGAATGTCCAGCGCTTCGGGGGTCATATAGCCATTGGTAACATAGGCTGTATAAAGGTTCTTCTCTTTGGCCTTTTTAGCTGTGTCGAGCGTGTACTCAAACCACATGGTTGGCTCATTATAGGTCCAGGCGATGCCCTGGCAGTCGCCGTGTTCAGACATGATGACGGCCTTCTCCGGGAGGACTTCCTCAGAACCCCGGCCGGGTGGGGCGATCTCCGAGCAGGAGATTTGCCAGTTCTGGCAGCCCTGGCAGTGAAAGTTGCAGCCCCAGCTGCCCAGGGAAAAAACCTGAGTTCCGGGGTAAAAGTGGAAAAGAGGTTTCTTCTCAATAGGGTCGATGGCTACGGAGGAGGCCAGGGCGTAGTTCAGATTGTATAAAACGCCGCCGCTGTTCCGGTACATGCGGCAAACGCCGCTCTTTTCCGGGGCTATTTTGCAGCGCCACCGGCAGATGTTGCACCTTACTCTGGACTGGTCTAATTTCTGGAATAGCAATGCCCTGTGCATAGGCCATTTCCTCTGGTGGGATGGGTCAATCTTCATTATAACACCTCTCTTCAAAGGATGATAAACTTATGCGACGGCAACCTGCAAAAAAGGGTATTGACCGGCCTGTTGGCCTGGTTTAGACTAGATTCTATGGAAATTATAGTGCTCACCGGCGGCATCGGGAGTGGAAAAAGCGTGGTAGCCGGGATGCTTAAAGAGCTGGGTGCCGGGATCATTGACTC
>JAGDMY010000066.1 GCA_017860765.1 Chloroflexota bacterium
TCCGAGTATCTTCTGCTGTCTGAATGATAGAGTCCTGGAATCTACTTCTTCTCTCCCTTAGCAGCGGATTCAGCCTGGTTGAGCTTCTTCATTATTCTGGATTTACGGCGGGCGGCGTTATTGCGATGTGACCTGCCCTTCTTGGTCTCTTTATCCAGGGCTCGCACCGCTGCTTTGACTTCCGCTCGGGCGGCGTCGAGGTCACCGGAAGAAATGACCCCTTCAGCCTTGGCGACATTAGTCTTGGTCTGGCTGCGTACGGACTTGTTGCCTTCCTTCCGTCTCTCCGCCACGCGCATCTCTTTTTCTGCTGTTCTAGTAGTTGGCAAGATTACCTCCTGATCGATTCTCCCACGTACCTTCTGTAATCCTATCGTTTTTTGTATATTTTATCAAATTTACAGGCTGGCACTTCCCGGGAGCAATGACTTCAGGACCGTCTCATCACCGACGCGGCTGACACCAATTACTCCCCGCACCCCCTCGATCTTCTCCATGATCCTGGACAACTGGGCCAGGCCTTTCGTTTCCAGATTAAGTAAAGTGGAGGTGGTGTGGTCATCCCGATTGGCGAAGCTGACCGAGGTGATATTGACCTTTTCTTCAGCCACCACGCTGGTGATATCCCGAACCAGTCCTACCCTGTCCCAGGCTTCCACCTGGACTCTGGCAGGAAAAACGGCCTCTGCCTGGCCCCAGTCCACCTCGATCAATCTCTCTTTTTCCCGCTCGTGGATCACATTGGGGCAGTCCTGCTTATGAACGGTCACGCCCCGGCTGCGCGTAATGTAGCCGATGATGGCATCACCGGGCATGGGATGGCAGCATTCTCCCAGTCGGGTCAGCATATCACCCACCCCCAGCACCTTGATAACCGTGGGTTCAGACCTGGCCGTAGCCGTGACTACCTTGGCGGGCTCGGCCCCTGACACCAGCCGCATGACGACCGTGTGAGCGCTGATGCCGCCGTAGCCCACTGCCGCCAGAAAATCCTCGGTATCGTCATATTTAAAGAGCCTGGCCATTTCATCTTTATCTGGAAACTTCAACCCCAGGCGTTTAAGCTCTTTTTCCAGTAATTCCCGCCCGCGTTCAATATTCTCATGGCGCTTTTGCTTCTTGAACCACTGGCGTATCTTTTCACGGGCTCCCGAAGTGTTGACATAGCCCAGGTTCGGCCGCAGCCAGTCCTGACTGGGCCCCTTGCCCCCTTTGACAGTCATGATTTCCACGACGTCGCCGTTGTTCAAACGATAGTTCAGCGGCACCAGCTTGCCGTTCACCTTAGCCCCTACACAGTGATGGCCCAGCTCGGTATGGACGCGGTAAGCAAAATCCAGGGGAGTGGACCCGCGGGGCAGGTCCTTGATTTCGCCCTTGGGGGTGTAGACAAAGACCTGGTCATTGAAAATATCGGTCTTGACTGACTCCAGAAATTCTTCGGCCCCGCTGAACTCCCTGTGCCAGTCAATCAACTGGCGCAGCCAGGAGATCCTTTCTTCGAAGCGGATATCCCCTCTCTCTCCCTCTTTGTAGCGCCAGTGTGCTGCCACCCCATATTCCGCCACGTGGTGCATTTCATAGGTGCGGATTTGCAGCTCCAGAGGAGTGGTCCCCAGGCACATTACTGTGGTATGCAGCGACTGGTAGCCGTTAGGTTTAGGATTGGCGATATAGTCATCGAACTCATCCGGCATGGGATGCCACAGGGTATGGACCACGCCCAGAGCGTTGTAGCAATCGGCGACGGTCGTAACCAGAACCCTGAGGGCCAGCAGGTCATGGATATCGTCGAAATGCTTCCCGATGGCCTCATACCTCTGCATCTTCTGGAAAATGCTGTAGATATGCTTCGGACGGCCTGTGATCTCCGCTTTCAGCCCGACCTTCTCGAACTCGTCCTTCAGGGTCTGAATGACCTGGGTGATGAAGTTTTCCCGCTGGACCCGGCGGGCGGCCAAAAGCTTGGCGATTTGCTTATATTTCTCGGGCTCGATGTAGCGGAATGAGAGGTCCTCCAGCTGCCATTTTAATTCCCAGATGCCGAGCCGATGGGCCAGGGGGGCATATATTTCCATGGTCTCTTGAGCGATGCTGCGCTGTTTAGGCGGCGGCATGACGTGCAGCGTTTGCATATTATGCAGGCGATCGGCCAGCTTAATGAAGACCACCCGGATATCTTCGGCCATGGCCACGAGCATCTTGCGCAGATTTTTAGCCTGGGACTCGCGGCGCGCGATGTCTTCGCCTGCCCAGGCTATCTTGCCCAGGCGGGTAACTCCGTCCACCAACCTGGCTACCTCAGCTCCGAAGCGAGTCTCAATATCGATAATGGAGACCCCGCAGTTCTCCGGCACATCATGCAGCAGGGCCGCCGCCAGGGAACCGGCATCCAGTTGCAGCTCAGCCAGCGTCAGGGCAATCTGCAGTGGGTGTTCTATATACGGCTCGCCGGAAAGGCGTGTCTGTCCCTCGTGGGCTTTGGCGGAAAAATCATAAGCATCCTGGATTAAAGCCATCTTGTCCGGAGGCAGATAGGCTTTCGCCTTTTCAATAAGTCGTTCTATGCTCATAATGATCCACCGTTGTAGTTATAGTATAACCCAATCTAAATACCAGCGTAAAATACCTTTCCCTTTACAAATCTGACCTTCTAATGTATTCTGAATTTTGAAATACCTGAATAGGAGTGGCCAATTTGTTCCAGGCTCCACGCGGCACGACCGATATTCTGCCCGAAGACCAGGCCTACTGGCGTTATGTCCTGCAAAAGGCCGCAGCCGTTTCCCAGCTTTACGGCTACCGGCAAATTGATACCCCTGTTTTCGAAGATACCGGGCTCTTCACCCGCAGCGTGGGTGAGGAAACGGACATCGTCCAGAAGGAGATGTATACCCTCGAAGACCGGGGAGGCAGCCAGCTGACACTGCGCCCCGAGGGTACCGCCCCGGTTTGCCGGGCTTACCTGGAACACGGCATGCAAAACCTGCCTCAGCCCGTGAAACTGTATTATAACTTCGCCCTGTACCGTTATGAACGACCCCAGGCCGGCAGGTTCCGCGAGTTCCACCAGTTCGGCTGCGAGGCCATCGGGGAAGTCGACCCGGCGCTGGATGCTGAAGTGATTGATATGGCCTGGCAGTTTTTCTTTTCCCTGGGCCTGGTCCAGCTGCGTCTGAAAATTAATAGCATCGGCTGTAAGGGCTGCCGACCGGCATATTTAGCCCGGGTCAAAGATTATTATGCGGCCTGTCTGCGGGAGCTCTGCCCGGACTGCCGGGCACGTCTCGAGAGAAACCCACTGCGCCTGCTGGACTGTAAGAATCCCTCGTGCCAGCAAATAGCCAGTGCTGCCCCCCGGAGCTACGAAAATCTATGCCCGGAATGCGCCGGGCATTTTGCTCAGCTGCAAAGATATCTGAGCTTGTTAAACCTGCCCTTTGAGGTTGACCACTGCCTGGTCCGCGGACTGGACTACTATACCCGCACGGTTTTTGAAATCCAGCCGGAAACGGAAGGCGCCCAGAACACCCTGGGTGCCGGAGGGCGTTATGACGACCTGATTGAGGAACTGGGCGGCAGGCCTACTCCGGCACTCGGCTTTGCCGCCGGGATCGAGCGCATCATCGTCAATCTTAAGAAACAGAACCAGAACGTACCCCCTTCGCCCGACCCGCTGGTCTATATCGCCTTCCTGGGCGACGAGGCCCGCAATCGAGCGCTGAAGCTGGCAGGCGATCTGCGGAGGGAAGGGCTCAGTGTGATCCAGTCCCTCGGTAGTAAAAGTCTCAAGTCCCAGCTCAGGCAGGCCAATACCCTGGGAGCCCGCTATACCGCTATTCTCGGTGAGGAAGAAATCCAGGCCGGCACGGTTCAATTGAGGGAAATGGGTACCTCCCGGCAACAGGCCCTGCCGCTTGCTCAACTGGCGGAGGTCTTGAAGGGGAGTTGAAAGGAGCAATATTTATGGATACCATCCAGGCTATTCTATCACGGCATAGCGTCCGTAGTTTCAAATCTGACCCTGTTCCCAGGGAAATCATCTGGAAAATCCTCGAGGCCGCCAACCGCTGTCCTTCCACCGCCAATACCCGGCCCTGGCAGGTGTACGTGGCGGGAGGGGAGGTTCTGGATAAGATCCGCCAGGCTATGTCAGCCAGGTTTGCCTGTGGTGAATCCATCCGGCCGGATATACCCTTGACCCTGGAATGGCCCCCGGCCCTCAAAGCCAGGATAGACCAGAACAGGGGAGAACGCTTTAAAGTACTGGGCATAGACCGCCAGGACAAAGCCGCCTTGAAAGCCAATCAGGGACTAAACTATCTCTTCTTCGGAGCACCGGTGGCGATTTTTCTGTGTATGGAACGCTCACTGGGGTACTGGTCGATTTTTGATCTGGGTGCGCTTACCCAAACCATCCTGCTGGCGGCGACCCATTACGGGCTGGGCTCCATACCCGCCTTGAATTTTGTGGGCTACCCTGACATCATCCGGCAGGAACTGCAGATTCCGGAAAGCCTGACGCTGGTGTTTGGCATCGCGCTGGGGTACCCTGATCCGGAGGACCCCATTAATCAATACCGCAGCGCACGGCAGCCTCTCCAAGAAATTGCCACTTTCAAGGGATTATAGCGCGCTGACAGGGGCACTTATTTAGATTCACTTTATAGCTGAAATATGCTATAATACTTAAGATGGTTCAACAAGTATCCCTCGTAACTGAAAAGGCCTTTCTTGCCCGTTCTAGAAGCCAAAGCGAAAGCCTTTATTTTCCAGTCCTATCTTTTAAACCACCGTATTCAAATTTCATCAATTTTAGGGGGTAATACCTGATGGCACATAAGACCGATCCTGCGCCAGAAACGGCTCCCCAGGCTGCCAATTATACTGCGGAAGACATTCAAGTCCTGGGTGGTCGCGAGGCTATTAGGCGGCGTCCCGGCATGTATATCGGCAGCACCGACCAGCGCGGCTTACATCACCTGGTCTATGAAATCATTTACAACTCGGTGGACGAAGCTATGGCAGGTTGCTGCAGCCGCATCTTAGTCACCCTTTTGAAGGACAACTCTGTCAGGGTGGAGGATAACGGGCGCGGTATGCCGGTCGAAATCCATCCTACCACCGGCATCACGGCCCTGGAGACGGCTCTTACAACCCTGCATGCCGGAGCCAAGTTCGGCAGCGGTGCCTATCAGGTCTCCGGAGGCTTGCATGGCGTCGGCGCCAAGGCTGTTAACGCCCTCTCTTCCTGGTTTAAGGCTGAAGTCAAACGTGACGGCAAGCTGCATGCTATGGAATTCAAACAGGGGGTGCCAACCGGCCCGATGAAGGTCATCGGTAAAGCGCAGGGTACCGGCACTATCATCACCTTCCTGGCTGACTCGGAAATCTTCGGCACTGCTACCTACGACTTTGATACCCTGGCCGATCGCGTGCGGGAGATTGCTTACCTTAACAAAGGGCTGGAAATAAGCATACTGGATGAAAGAACCGGCATCGATAAGACGTTTTATTTTGAAGGCGGCATCAGCGGCTACGTTCATCACCTGAACCGCAACCGCGAAGTACGGCATGCCAAACCGATTTATATCTATAAGCAGGTAGATACGACCACGGTGGAAATAGCCTTTCAGTACAACGACGGCTATTCGGAGTCCATCTACAGCTATGCCAACTGCGTGAATACCGTCGATGGTGGTTCGCACCTGACGGGCTTCCGCTCAGCCTTAACCCGCATCTTAAACGATTATGCCCGCAAAAATAAGCTTATCAAAGAAGAAGATCCCAGCTTGACCGGTGACGACGTCCGAGAAGGTCTCACGGCCATCGTCAGCGTGCGTCTGGTCGAACCTCAGTTCGAAGGCCAGACCAAGGGTAAACTGGGTAATCCCGAAATCAAGAGCGTCGTCGAAAGCGTCATGAACGACCAGCTGACGCTCTATCTTGAAGAACATCCTGAGGATGCCCGCAGCATTCTGGACAAGTGCTTCACCGCCGCCCGGGCCAGAGAAGCTGCCCGCAGAGCCCGCGATCTGGTCCTGAAAAAGAGCAGCCTCGATGGAGGTACCTTGCCAGGCAAGCTAGCCGATTGCTCTGAAAAAGACCCCTCCAATAGCGAGCTGTACCTGGTGGAGGGTGAAAGCGCCGGCGGCTCCGCCAAACAGGGACGCAACCGGCGTTTTCAGGCTGTCCTGCCGCTGCGTGGTAAAATCCTGAACGTGGAGAAGGCAGCACCTGACAAGATGCTGGCCCATGAAGAAATCAGGGCCCTCATTACCGCCCTGGGGACCAATATTGATGGAGAAATCGACCTGAACAAACTCCGCTACCATCGGGTGATCTTGATGACGGATGCTGATGTTGATGGCTCCCATATCCGGACACTGCTGCTCACTTTTTTCTTCCGGCATATGGTCGAATTGATCAATCAGGGCCACTTATTTATAGCCCAGCCACCCCTTTACCGGATCAAGGCCGGCAGCCTGCAGCATTGGGTCTATTCTGATCAAGAACGAGACGATGTGCTCCGAAGAGTCAAGGAGACCAACCGCAAGATTGAGCTGCAGCGCTACAAAGGCCTGGGAGAAATGACCGCCGAGCAGCTCTGGGAGACTACCATGAACCCGCAGACCAGGACCCTGCTCCAGGTGGGCATACCAGACACCGTCAAGGCCGATGAGTCCTTCCGGGTCCTGATGGGGGAAGAGGTGCCTCCGCGCAAAGCTTTCATTCAGGCCCATGCCAAGAATGTCAAAAACCTGGATGTTTAAGGCTTTTTAAGTTTGACAACCTGAGCCCTCCACTCGCCATAAAGCATCGAGTGGAGGGCTTGTTACTTATAGTTGGCTCTATGGTTTAACCTTGTACAGCCTCTTCTGCCGGATATACAGGGCGACGGCCCGCGGCACCAGGTCATCGATGGGCAGACCCTGGCGTACCCTCTGACGGATATCCGTGGCGCTGATATCAATCCAGGGCTGGTCCATGACCACGGTCCGCTCTGCAATTCCCGGCAAGTCTTTTTCCAGCAGGCTGATATCCGGGCGGGGGTAGCCGGGGCGGGGAGCAGCCACCAGCCGGCAGAGCTTCAGCAATCTCTGGGGTTCCTGCCACTGCGGAAGGCTTAAAAGGCTGTCCCACCCCATGATAAAAAATAACTCATCTCCGGTTCCCAGTTGCCTCTTCATTTTAGCCAGGGTATCCACCGCATAAGAAGGACCGGGTCGCTTTATTTCCATAAGGGAGATTTTAAAATACGGCTTATCGGCAATAGCCAAATTCAGCATATTAACGCGATGCTCAGCGGAAGAAATAGAAGAAGAGGATTTAAAATAGGGGCGCCCCGCTGGAATAAAGACCACCTCATTCATATTGAGATAGCGGCAGGCTTCTTCGGCTACGGCCAGATGCCCCAGGTGGACAGGGTCAAAGGTGCCTCCCAGTATTCC
>JAGDMY010000067.1 GCA_017860765.1 Chloroflexota bacterium
CACCATATTTGGGCCAACTTTGCTGGCCAGCAGGGGATCCAGCCGGTTAGGTCCCTTCGCCTTTAAAATATCGCCCTGGTCTCCCAGCAAAGAAGGCATTCCACCGGTGGCAATGATGGTGCCTACTCGTTCGCGCCTTTCCTGCCCCAGGTCCAGCCCGGCGGACTCAATGGCCATTTTGGCGGCTGCAATCGCGAAGTGGGTAGGTCGGGAAGTGCGATCGACCCTTTTTAAGGGCATATATTTCTCGGGTTTGAAACCCTTGACCTCAGCGATGACTTTCACCGAGTAGAGGCTGGAATCGAAAGCCGTTATCGGCCCAACCCCATTTTTCCCTTCCGCTAATCCTTGCCAGAATTCATCTGCGGTCAACCCGATGGGCGTCACAGCCCCCAGGCCCGTAATAAACACTTTTTTATATCTCAAAGGGGTTGTATCCTTTCGTGATTATTTGGTCGGTGTCGTAAGAGGTGAAATGGAATAGCCACCATCGATGGTGATCACCTGGCCTCTTATCATATAGGCTTCAGCGGAGCAAAGAAAAGCCACCAGGTTGGCTACATCCTCCGGCAGCACCATCCTGCCGGCCGGAGTGGTCTGCACAGCCATGAAAGCCGGCAGAGATTTATCGCCCGCATATATTTTTAAAGCTTCTGTTTCTACCGCCCCCGGCGCCACACAATTGACGCTAATGTTTTTCGGCGCCAGCTCGATCGCCAGGTAGCGTGTCAAGGCCTCCAAAGCAGCTTTCGATACCCCCACCGCGGTGTAGATCTGCCAGGCCATACGCGAACCCAGGCTCGATATGCTTACTATCTGTCCCCCGTTCGGCATCAGCTTGACTGCCTTCTGGGCACACAGCAATAGGGCCCTGGCATTGATATCCATGGTCCACTCCCAGCCCTTGGCATCCAGTTCCAGCGCCGGTCTGGCTACCCCGGAGGCCGCATTGCTGATGAGTATATCCAGCTTGCCGAATTTGGCCTCGATCTCCTGAAACATACTCTCGATTTTTTCGGGTTCACCCACATTGGCTTTGATGATATGGGCATTGACCCCTTTGCTGCGGGCTTCCTGGGCGGTAAGCTCAGCCTGCGACGTCCGCCGGAAATAATTGATGATGACATCGGCCCCTTCAGAGGCCAATTTTAAAGTAATGGCCCTGCCTATACCCCGGGAGCCTCCGGTAATCAGGGCCACCTTGCCTTTTAATGACATCCTAAACCGCCTAATTATACTCTTCCCATTTCCATAAACCGGACCCTAAAAGTTGAATAATATCCTATCATCACGATTAAGGAAACCAAAGGTTTGAAAATGGCATAAGTGGAACTATTTCTTTTCGGCGACTTTCTTCTTAACATAGGCAATAAAGCTGCCCATATCGGTGATAGCCTTCAGCTCTTCATCGACCAGTTCGATGTCATATGTCTCCTCCAGGGCCACCAGGACCTGGACTACGTCCAGTGAGTCAGCCCCCAGCTCCTTGAAAGTGGTAGTCGGATTCAGGACCACATCTTCCTTCCGGATAATCTTAGCGACAATCTTGCGTAAAGTTTCTTCGACATCCATGGTTTTGTCAGTCGTCATTTAATGCTCCTTCGTTAAATAATATTCTTAAGAACCCGGTGTATTTAACCTGGCCCTGATTCCTACCAGCTCGGACTTCAGGGCGTTGACAACATCTTTTTCAGCAAAGAATTTCATCTGGGAAACGGCACGTGCAAAATCATCATATTTCGCCCGACCGTGAATCTTAATGACCAGTCCGTTGACCGCCCAAATCGGGCCACCCCCGCTGGTGTCCGCCGCGTTAGTGGCTTTGAGGAAGCTCCCGCAAATTTCCTGGATGTCCTTGTCGGCGATTTTACCTTTGAGTTTATTCTCCAGCCAGCGGGCTTCAACCCTGCCCAGACATTCGGTAAATTTAACCAGAATATTTCCTACAAATCCATCACACACGATGACATTGGCTTTACCCAGCGGAATATCATAGCCTTCCACGTTGCCTATAAAATTCAGGCCGCTTTTCTTAAAGAGAGGATAGGCGCTTTTAGCCAGCTCATTGCCTTTCCCTTCTTCTACGCCGACATTTAGTATAGCCACCTTCGGATCGGGGATATTTAGCACCTTCTTGGCAAAGACAGTCCCTACAATGGCAAAGTCCAGAAGCTGGTCCGGACGTACGTCGATGTTGCCCCCCAGGTCCATCATCACCGTCTGGGGAGCAAATCCCAAAAAAGGCCCGCCGACCACCGGGCGAGAGATCCCCTCCACCATTCCCATTATGCCTAAAGCGGCTGAAACCACCCCTCCCGTAGGCCCCGCGGAGAGCAGGCCGCTGGCTTTGCCCTCCCTTACCAGTTTAGCCGCCTGGGCAATGGAGGCATTTCTTTTGGTGCGCAAAGCATAAGCTGGCTGCTCACCTTCGACCAGATATTCATCCGTGTGGACTATTTCGATATCCATTCCCGAAGTATCATATTTGGCCAGTTCCGCCTTGATCTTGTCTTGCTGGCCGACCAGAATCAGTCCGGCGGCCGACTCCCTGGCACCCAGGACTACCCCTTTGATGGCATCACCGGGCGCATTATCGCCACCCATAGCATCAACCGAAATTTTAATCATTTCTTACCCTCACTACGGCTTCTCCGGAAATCACGGTTTCGCCTTTTTGATTAGAACAGAGAACATCGCAGCTGACTGTGGTCTGCTCAATATCGCTTTGCACATTCCTTATTTTAGCCTCAACGGTGATAGTATCACCCGGTCTGGCCGGAGCCTTGAATCTGACATTAAATCGGCCGCCGGTCAGCCAGCTCTTACCAAAAGCTTCGGTCATCACCTGCGAAGCGTACGCCAGAATGAGCATTCCGTGGGCAATAGTCCCGCCGGCAGGAGTCTTGCGGGCGAACTCCTCATCTATATGAATCGGATTGTAGTCTCCGCTAGCCCGGGCGTAGAGATTGATATTCTCCTGAGTTACGCGTTTGCGTAGTTCGGGAAGAGACTGACCCACCTTGAGTTTATCCAAGGGTATTTTCGTGTCCATTATTCAGTCGATCCGGCTTAGCTTCCTTATTCCCGATATTCCAGGCTAATCAGGGCAATACAAAACCCACCTTTCCGGTGAGTATTTTTTCCTGATTTTGATTCAGTACCGTAATATCAGTATTCATCAAATGCAGGCCTCCCCGCTCTACCTTCCGTCCAATTTTAGAATAGCAGGTAATTGTATCCCCCACGCGGGTAAGCTTTAAAAATTCCAGTTCTTGAGATACATGAATCGTACCCGAAGGCATGGTGGCCCCCTGTGCTAAAGAGGCCATGGCGAAAGCCGTCACTGCCATCGGGGGTACCAGATCACCCATCACATATATCTCGCTGGCCTCCCCGACAGCCTTTAAATAAAGAGCCACCGCCTCGGTGTCCAGCCGGTAGCTGCGAGCGGGAAATTCAAAACCTACTGGTAATTGGTAGTATTCTGCCTTTGCCTGTTCCGCCATTTTTTACGCCGATATATACCTAGAAGGTCTAGGTATTTCTTGAAAGCCAATACTAACATGCCTTACAAGTGGTTGTCAAGAGTTAGGGATTCCTTTCACACAAATCTGCAACCAGGATGTTCAAAGAGAGTTCTCCCTCGAATTTGCCGGTCTTGATGGCCAGATCAGTATCGAGAAGACTGCGATAGATTTCCTTAAGTCTTTCCGGAGTATATTTCCCCGCCCGGGTGGAAATTTTGTTCCAGGCAAATGGACTTTTTATCCCCAGCATCTTTTGAATTTCGAAGGCCGGTTTTTTTTGATTTTTCAAGTCCTTCACCTGTATCATCATCTGGACCTGACGGGCCAGAAGACCCAGGATTTCCTGAGGCATTCTGCCATTTTGCAGGAGCTTATGGATAATCTGTTCAGCAGTACCGGCCTGCCGGTCCATAATAGCATCCACCATAGCAAAAATGTCCGCCTCTTGAGATGCGCTGACAACTGCCCGGACATCCTTTTCCTCGATCAGGCGCCCTGCGGTGAAAGCCACCAGTTTTTCAATCTCATTGGCCATAGTATATAAATCGCCCCCTATAGCCCCCATTAAAACATTGGTCGCTTGATGAGAAATACTTCCGCCTGAGCTGTTGATCCTGGATTCGATCCATTGAGAAAGCTGGCGGCCTTGCTTTGTAGGGAAGAATTTTGTCTCTGCCTTTTTCTCGATGGCCTGGAACAAAGGATTATTTTGGCAGGAGTTTCTGCTCGCCTCAAAGGTGTCTATCAAGACCAGCAGGGTGCTATCCGGAAAACCCTGTACACAATCGGCCAGCGCCTGGCATTCTCTCTCTCTAGCGCCGCTATCTTTGTTCCTGGTCGGTCTCCCGGACCTGTCCCGGGTCTCGAAACGTTCCAGTAGTCCTCGAACTATCACCAGACGCCTGGCTGACAGAAAAGGCATCGCTTCGCCCAGGGACTTGAGTTCATTCAGGGTCACCTTCTGGCCATCCAGGACATTCATATTGGTCGCCAGAAGAGAATTATCGCCCAGGCTTTTTTTGATCTCCTGCACAGCTTCTTCAATTGAGAAGTCGTCTTTGCCCCAAAAAATATAAAGCAAGTCATCCTCCCTTGATATGGCCAATCCTATTCTAACATACCTGAGGGAGTGATTCCTTCCCAAAAATTGACCTTTAGGCACCAAGAGGCTAGTATATTCTCAAAGGAAAATATTTCCGGAATTGGAGTCAACATGATCAGGAGACCAGTCTTAAAGCGTCCTTTATTCAACCCGCGGTTGATTTTGTTCGCGCTTTCGTTTTTCTGGTTTCCGGCCCTTCTTTTAACAGGCTGCAGTCAGGCTAACCAGCCCTCAGGCAGTCAGCAGAGTGTTTTGAATGTGGGTATGATTCTGGGGTCCGGGGGTCTGGGGGATAGGTCCTTTAATGACTCAGCTTACAGCGGCCTACTGGAAAGCCAGAAAATCTACAACATCCGTTTTGAGACAGTCAATCCTACCAGCGAGGCCTCCAAACTAGATGCTCTGCGCCTTTTTGCCAATAATAAATATGATTTGATTATCGGAGTCGCCTTTGAGAACCAGAGCGCCATTGCCACCGTTGCCAGGGAATTTCCCCAGGTCCGCTTTGCCGCTATTGACTTCGAACTTGCCGGCGACAATGTTGCTTCAATCGTATATCGTGAGCAAGAAGGCGATTTTCTGATAGGGGTGTTGGACGCCATGCTCACCAGGTCTAAATACATCGGTGTCATAGGCGGTACTGATATTCCCGCTATCAGACGCATCATGTCAGGTTTCAAGCAGGGAGCGGCATACCAGGACAGCAGCGTTAAGGTCTTTGCCGACTTTGCCGGTACTTTCTCCGACCCTGAAGTAGGTCTGGCTTTAGCCCTGACCCGTTACAATGAGGGGGCTGACGTTATCCATAACGCCGCCAGCAAGACCGGTCTGGGTATAATCGAGGCTGCCAAGCAGACGGGCAAACTCACCACCGGGACCAGTGGAGACCAGCGCTATCTGGCACCTGGAAATGTGGTCGGTAATCGGCCAAAGCGGGTCGATACCGCCGTAATGTTGCTCATCGATGAAATAAAAAAAGGGACTTTTAAACCCGGAATTCGCTCGCTGGGTTTAAAGGAAAACGGCCTTTCTCTGGGACCTTTTGATGAATCTATCGTCGATAAAAAGATGTTAAACCGGCTGGAAGACTTGAAGAAAAAAATTATCGGCGGTCAAATTGCCATCCAGGCTGAATAATACCAATGAGCATGCGTGGGGCTATAAAGCGCTTAATATCCTGGATCAATATCAGCATTCAACGTAAACTGCTTTTCTGGAGTATTGGCTTCTGGGTGATCTCCGTATCCCTTCTCAGCCTGACCATCTTCTGGTATGGGCAAACCGCCCTGACCAATGACACCCGTCAGCGCAACGTCCAGTTGGCTTCAATCATTAGCCGGGACGTCAATTCCCAGATCAGCACGATCTTTTCGGATATCCGCACCTTCTCGCGATACCTCGGGACTCTGAACCCTGATTTAACCACACAGGCCGCAGCCATTCTGGGCTTACGTTTATCTTCGCCCCAGAGATATCGCGCGGTCTATTATTTTAACGCTGGCGGCGCGCTTCTGTTATATCTGGACGATCCGCTGGAATCCCTCCTCTCCCTGAAAAGCGCTGCCGATATCACCACCCGGCCTGGCAAGGTGATGGATAAGGAGGTAATGGACACCTTCCGGATGACCGGCGGGACAACCACCATCGTATCGGAAGTCCGCTTTACCGGACTTGAGGGAGTTCCGGTGATTTATATTGGGGTTCCGGTCAATTTCCCCGGAGGAGAGACCAGAGTTGCGATATATGAGATCGATTTGCGGGATATCTGGCAACGTATCAATTTAAGCACCATCGGCCAGTCCGGCTTTTCCTTTGCAGTTTCCCGCGGAGGAACTATCATAGCCTATCCTCAGCCTGCTTCCATAGGGCGTTTGATACCTCCCGAAATCGATCCCCTCTTGCAGGGTTTTGAAGGTTACACCGAATATAAAGACCCTGCCACGAATCGCGAAGTTATCGCCGCATATAGCCCCGTAGGCGGCTCCACAGGCTGGGGAATTGTGGTAGTTCAGGAAAAGTCCGAGGCCTATGCCCCCATATTCAGGATAGGATTTTTTATTATCGCCCTCTGGGCAGGCCTGGCTGTTATAGGAATCTTCGGAATCTTATTTTTGATACGCAACTTCAGCCGACCCATCGCTTACCTCACCCGGGCCACTAACCAAATTGCCCAAACCGGCGACCTATCCCAAACGGCCCTGGTCCAGAGGACCGATGAAGTCGGTCAGCTGAGCCAGGCATTTGACAAGATGATCAGTCGGCTGCAAGAGTCCGAAATCAGGTTGGCCCATGCGGCCGCTGAGGAGCGCAACCGCCTGGCGCGTGACTTTCATGACGCAGTGAGCCAGACCCTCTTTTCCGCCAGTCTTATTGCTGACGTGCTACCCCGTCTATGGGAAAAAAATCCGACCGAAGCGCGTAAAAGGTTGGAGGAAGTCCGCCAGTTGACCCGGGGTGCTCTGGCAGAAATGCGCACCCTTTTGCTGGAGCTGCGGCCGGCCTCCCTGGTGGAAGCCGATATCGGGACGTTACTGCATCAGCTTGGTGAGTCCATTACCGGCCGTTCGCGTATTCCCGTGACCGTGTTGATAGACGGCCAGTGTCCCCTGCCCACCGAAGTTAAGGTGGCGCTGTACCGGATTTCCCAGGAAGCTTTAAATAATGTAGCCAAGCACTCCGGGGCTACAAAGGCCATCGTGAATCTGACCTGCAGTCCCCAAGAGGTGCTACTTAAAATCACTGATGACGGCCGGGGTTTTGATACCGAAATCAATTCCAGCAAAAGTCTGGGGCTGGGCATCATTCGCGAGCGTGTAAAA
>JAGDMY010000068.1 GCA_017860765.1 Chloroflexota bacterium
GTCCCTCATAGGCACACTTACCCTTGAGCTTGCGGTAGACCTCAGGGGTCAAGCGGATATGAATCTGTTTCTCATGATTATTATTCATTGTCTCAGCTACAGTCCCAATCACAGGTGATTACAGGTGTATTTATACCACAAATCTGGTACTAAATCAATAAAAGATGCTCTAAACAGGTTGCACCGGATTTACACCTGAGCATCAATATTTTAAAGATCCATGGATCAGCCGCTGGGTTTCCAGCTAATATCACAGATTTAGGGGATTAATTATCATTGACCCTCATCATAGACAGTCGCTAAGGTAATTAATTATTATGTTCATGTTCAATATCCTTGGAATTGGGCCGGTTTTGATACTTGTTTCGTAGTACGGAGGTGACCTGTGGATGCCATTTATCAGTTCGCCAGAAATTTCATTGAGACAGATTATGAGGACCTGCCCCGGGATGTGGTGGAGATAACCAAGAAACTCATTCTTGACCAAATCGGGGTGGCTTTAGCCGGTTCGTCGAAACCCGGTATCAAAGAATTGCTGGAATTGCTCGTCGAATGGGGTGGCAGGGAGGAGGCCACAACGCTATGTTATGGAAACAGGCTGCCAGCACCCCATGCTGCTCAAATGAATGCTACTATGGGCCATGCTGTGGATTATGATGATACCCATGATACCGCCATGATGCATACCGCGGTGATTGCTGTACCTACCTGTCTGGCGATGGCCGAATACCGGGGAGGTTTGAGCGGCCAGGAGTTCATCACTGCCGCTGCTCTGGGTATTGATATGATCTCACGGTTAGGGTTGGCTACCAGCCCTGGCACGAATCTTATGAAGACCGGCTGGCACTTCACCACCCTATATGGGTTTATGGCCTCTGCGGGTGTAGCGGGTAAAATTCTCGGGTTCGATGAAGATAAATTGGTAAACGCCTTCGGCATCGGTTATCATCAGGGAGGCGGCAACGGACAAAGTGTTCTTGATGGAGTAATGACCAAGCGCCTGGGACCCGGATTTGCAGTAAGGGGCGGAATAGCCTCGGCCTTAATGGCCAACAAAGGGCTTACCGGTGCGAGGAATTCTCTGGAAGGTGAATTCGGCATCTTTAATGTTTACCACCGGGGCAGCTACGATCCGAAAGTCCTGACTGCCGATCTGGGAAAGCATTTCGAGGGCGTCAACGTTTCTATCAAGCCGTACCCGTGTTGCCGGGCGATCCATCCTTTCATTGATGCTACTAAGGAGATAATTAGTGAATATAAAATCAAGCCCGAAGATGTGCAGGAGATCATCGTAACCTGCCATGAGGGCAATTATAAAGTTCTGGCTTCTCCCCTGGAGGTAAAGACCAGACCCAGAAACCTTATTGACGCTCAATTCAGCATTCCCTGGGCAGTAGCGACCCTTATCACCAGAGGCAAAGTCGTCATGGAGAACTATACCGAAGAGGCTATCAAAAGCCGGGACATCCTGGATATGGCTGGCAAGGTCAAAGTTGAGCTGGACCCCAAACCCAGCGGCAAACATGTGGTGGACCCCGGTGAAGTTAAAATTATTACCAAAAGCGGAGAGGCAGGCTATAAACGCATGGATGATGCTCTGGGCAGTCCGCAAAAACCGTTGACATTCGCTGAGTGTGCTGTAAAATTCAGGGATTGCGCCTCCTCTGCCGTTAAAAAGATAGCTGATAAAAATGTGGACCAGGTGGTAGAACTGATCAGTGGATTGGAGAAGGTACCTGATATTAGAGAGATAGTGAGCCTCCTAAGCTGAATGGTAAAAAACCTGGCATCCATCGATGGAGTTTAAAGATGTATCCTCTAGAAGGTGTAAAAGTTCTGGATTTTGGCGTCGCTGTGGCGATGCCTCTGGGTGGCGCCATGCTGGCCGATATGGGGGCAGAGGTAATCAAGGTGGAAAGGATCCAGGGAGAAGCGCAACGACTGGGGCTGCCCGCCGGGATGGATGATTTTCTGGATACCAAAATACCGGAGCGGGCCCTGGATACTCCTGCCTGGATGACAGTAAACCGGGGTAAGAAAAATTTAGCGATTGACATCAGGACCGAAAAAGGGAAAGAGATCATCCTGAAATTAGTCAAGGGAATGGATGTCATTCTGCAAAGTTTTCGTCCGGGAGTGGCAAACAAGCTGGGGATAGACTATGAGTCCCTATCTAAAATTAATCCTAAGATCATTTACTGCTCCTTCTCCGGCTATGGTGAAACCGGGCCGGCCGCCCACCGGGCGGGGGGTGATATGTGGAGTCAGGCCATGTCGGGCATGATCTCCGTGATAGGTAATCCGGGGGAAGGCCCTCTGATGATACCCTTCGCTACGTCCGATATCACAGGCGGAATTCTGGCGGCTTACGCTGTGATGACCGCCCTATTTGTACGGGAAAGGACCGGAATCGGCCAGGAAGTTACTACTAATAATCTGGTGGCTGCACTTTATCTTCAAATGAGCGGCTATGCTGAATATCTTACAGATGGGAAGATGCCTTATAAAATGGGGAGGAGCTACTACTTCCCACCCTTTGGCCCCATCCGGGCAAAGGACGGTGATGTTATGACGATCTTCGGAACCGGTCGTTCATGGCCTCTCTTTTGCCAGCTGGTAGGACTGGAGCAACTGGCGAACGACCCCCGTTTTGAGACTGACGAGGCCAGAATGCTGCACAAGCGGGAAATAGAGCCGATTTTGGATGAAGCCTTCAGCAAAAAAACCAGGGCTGAATGGCAGCAGATCTTCAGAGATGCGAAGATGCGCTGTGACCCCTGTTTAACCTATGAAGAAGCCTGCGCTAACCCTCAGGTGCAGGCGAATGAGATTATCTATACCACCAGTCATCCGGTCCGCGGGGAGACCAAAATGCTGGGAATCCCGGTTAAACTAAAAAAGACCCCGGGCTGCCCCCAGGGGCCGTCCCCTCTCCTGGGACAACACACCCAGGAGATTCTCCTGGAATTAGGTTATACTCTCGAAGACGTGGCGAAAATGGAAGCTGAGGGAGTAGTAAAGACCAATCAGCAAATTGTGTAGCGCCGGACCATCTTTTCAGAATCCGGCCGGGCAGTCCGAGTGTAATGCTATACGCTTATTTCTTTTAAATCTCTGGCAATGATTAATCCGGGTTCGGTTAGCGATTGGACCTCCTCAGCGGAAATACCGGGAGCTACCTCCCTGAGAACCAGTCCTTCAGGAGTCACCTCTATCACTGCCAGGTTGGTAAAGATTTTCTTAACCACCCCTCTGGCGGTGAGAGGGTAACTGCAGCGCTTGAGTATCTTGGGTTCACCGGTATTGTTAATATGCTCCATCGCAATATACAGGTTTTTAGCCCCCACCGCCAAATCCATGGAGCCGCCAATGTTGCCAATTTTGCCTCTGCCGGAGGAGGGAATATTCCATCCCGCAAAATCTCCGTTCTCCGCCACCTGCAGAGCGCCCAGGACAGCATAATCAATGAATCCCCCGCGGAGCATGATCATGGATTCGCAATCAGAGAAGTAACAGGCACCGGGTACCTCGGTGACCGGCTGGCAGCTGGCATTGATGCAATCCTGGTCAACGTCATTTCCCTCGGCAATAGGACCGCAATTAAGCATGCCAATCTCTGCCTGCAAGATCATATCACGGCCCTCAATCCAATTGGAAACCAGCGTCGGAATACCTATGCCCAGATTAACGTAGCTGCCATCCGGTATTTCTTGAGCAATACGCAAAGCGATTAGCTCTCTGGTTATTCCTTTGATTTCTCTTAATTTAGACATGACCTCTCCTTCAGAGTTCCTCGGGCGCTGTTTCTATACCGATCTGAATCCTGGGCCTGGCAACTTTCACCACTCGCTCGACAAATATACCGGGCAGATGAATAGCGTTAGGGTCCAGTTCTCCCGGTTCAACCAGGTTCTCAGATTCTACAATGGTGATGTTAGCTGATTTGGCCATTTCGGGATTATAGTTTTGCGCAGTTTTATGGAATATCGCATTGCCATGCTTATCAGTTTTCCAGGCATGGATAAAGGCATAATCCGGTTTAAGAGCAAACTCTAAGAGATACTCTTTCCCATTAATAATCCTGGTCTCCTTGCCTTCGGCCACAATGGTCCCAACGCCCGTAGGGGTGTAAAAGGCGCCCAGGCCGGCAGCCCCGGCCCTCAACTTCTCAATAAAGGTCCCCATAGGGTAGACATCACAGGTTACTTCATCATTATGGAGCTGCTTTTCGAAAGGTGATGACTTGCTGGCTGAACGGGCAAAGGGATAGTTGCAGATAGCATGCTTTACCTGTCGATTGTTCACTAACAAATTGAGCTCCCAATTGCCTACACCTATGGTCTGACTGATAACCGTCAGATTCCTGGCCCCCTGTCCGGCTAAAGCCCGGGTAAGGTATATCGGACTGCCACAGGTAAAGAAACCGCCAAAGGCTATGGAGGCCCCGTCCGGGATATCCGCCACAGCGGCTTCCGGATTGGGAAAAGTCTTATCCAAAAAAACTCTCCTTCATCGGCATCAAAGGGGGATGGTCCGACTATTTTCTTTCCAGGATCAGGGCCATGCCCTGACCGCCGCCTATACACAATGCGGCTAAACCGAATTGAGCATTTCTACGGACCATTTCATACAGGAGCGTGACGGTGATGCGCACTCCGGTACATCCGATGGGGTGCCCCAGCGAAATGCCGCTGCCATGAGGATTTATCTTTTGCGGGTCCAAACCCAATTCTTTAATTACCCCCAATGCCTGAGCAGCAAAGGCCTCATTTAATTCGATGGCATCGATCCCTTGAAGGGTCAGGCCGGCTTTCTTGAGTGCCCTTTTTATGGCAGGGACCGCTCCCAGCCCCATATAAGCGGGATCAACCCCCCCGACACCATAAGCCCTGATAGAGGCCATTGGCTTCAGGTCCAATTCCCGGGCCTTTTCTCCAGACATGATGACTATCGCAGCGGCCCCATCGGTTATTCCAGAAGAGTTGGCGGCAGTGATACTTCCGTCCTTTTTAAAGACGGGTGACAATTTGGCCATAGCTTCCAGCGAAGTCTGCCTCGGATGTTCATCTACCTCAAAGCGCTTTATCCCCTGTCTCTCCTTAATTTCAACCGGGACGATTTCGGGCTTGAATACCCCCTCTTTGATAGCCGCCAATGCCCGGGTATTACTGATTAACGAAAGCTCATCCTGTTCCTGGCGGGTAATTCCATATTTGGAGGCAATGTTTTCGGCTGTCATGCCCATGTGGTAATTATAGAAATGCTCCAGCAGTCCATCATAAATCAAACTGTCCTGCAATTCGGCATTGCTCATTGACATCCGATAGCCCCATCTGGCTTTGGGTAATAGATAAGGGACTGCACTCATGTTTTCGGCACCTGCAGCCACAACCACCTCGGCATCCTCCAACAGGATAGATTGAGCGGCCAGAGCGATGGCCTTCAGTCCCGAGCCGCACAGTTTATTGATAGTGTAAGCGTTAACTTCCTTGTTGAGACCGGCATAGATAGTTGCCAGCCGGCCGGGATTTTGGCCTTCGCCAGCTTGTAGAACATTGCCTAAAATGACTTCATCAACATTAACGCTTTTGAGATCGTTTCCCCAATCGTAATATTTTTTCTCTAATTCAATTCGGTCGAAGTCCTTTAACGCCTGTGGAGCGTAACTTCGCAGCTCGGAAGCGGCCTCCGGTTTTAGCCCGGCTTTCTTCATGGCAGCTTTAATGGCCGTGGCAGCCAGATGCACCGCAGGAACATCTCTCAGAGATTCCCCGAAGTTACCGATAGCCGTTCTGGCAGCACTTACAATTACAGCTTCTCTCATTGAATTCTCCTTTTAAGACCTCCGTTTAGGGTTGGTACACTACCTCTCAGGTGTCCGCTAGTTATTAAAGGGACATCGCCAGGCTAATCCCCGATATTAGCTAATCTGTTGGCCAGGCGTTTTTTATTTTCAAAATTGGCTTGCCTTTGAATCATAATTCTTTGAGCTTGCGGTGAACCTGCGCCGTGCATGGATTCAACCAGAGCCGTACCGCAGGTCATGGCCTCCAAAAGGCGGACCAGGCGCAAGCGGGTTTCCGCCGTAGATCCCTCCACGCTTTTCAAATACTTTTCGACGTATTTCCCGATGCGGTTATCTTTCAAGTCCATCTCGCTGGGGGCAGTGGCCAGCACTCCTCCGGCAATATCCTGGGCCAGGCGGGCTATCTCATATACGTTGCGTGTCACATTCAATTTGGTGACATTGGCTAAAAGGGGATCAGCCATATAGGATCCGGCCGGCAAGGCGACCCCCTGACAGGAACAAGCCAGCGAGCAGCAGTAAAGAGTCTCGCTCAGGTGTACCATTTCCACTAATTTTTCCCGGATGTGGTTGGCTTTAGCTACTCCCTGTATTTCCGAAATCGCGTAACAGGTGCCGATTATTACATCGGATAACCCCACCTTGCATCCGCCATAATTTTGGCGGTGGGCGGTGGCAAACCTCTCTACCAGATCGGAGGCAAATCCATATTCTCCGCACATAAAAACATTTTCCCACGGCACAAAGACCCTGTCGAAGACCATCAAAGCCTCTCCTCCGACGATGCCATAATCTTTATTTCCCTGGTCTAATGTGCAGTTGCATTTGCGAGTATCATTGGTCTGCCTGCCAAAGATATACAGTAAGCCGGGAGCATCTGCCGGGATATAGAATGATACGGCATAGTCGGAGTCTTCCACCCGCATAGACGTGGTCGGCATGATCAGGTGACCGTGGGAATTCACCGCGCCGGTAATTTGGGCTTTGGCACCGCTAACTATTATCCCTTCAGAATTCTTTTCTACCAGGTGGAGGTACAGGTCTGGGTCTTTTTGTTGACTTGGAGAAAGGCTGCGATCACCTTTAACATCAGTCATAGCCCCTGAGAGCATCAGGTCCTGCGCCTGGACTTTTTTCAGGAATTCAATAAAACGCCGGTGATAATTGGTGCCCATTTTCTGATCGATATCGAAGGTGGTAGCAAAGACGGAGTTTAGGCCGTCATGCCCGACGCACCTTTGAAAGCAGCTTCCCGTTAATTGACCGATGGCGCGCAGGGCTTTTACTTTTTTGACCAAATCGTCGGTACTGTGGTGGATATGTGTAAAGAGATTGATTGTTTCGCCGGTAAGATGGGATTTGGCTGTTAACAAATGTTCAAATTTAGGGGCTTTAGCCATGTCATAAGTCAGGGCCGCGGCGTTAATATGAGGGATAAAAGCGGGATGGTCAACTACATTATCTATCTTCTCCCCTAAATAGTATATTTCGGGATGTAACCTGCGCAGGCTTTCCCGATATTCTTTTCCCGTTATCATCTATCCCTCCTCACTTCCGTATTGAATTCCAGGTTAGCGTTATTCCGGTATGGACGGGAACATAAAATGGCGAAAGGCATCCCGGGAACGAG
>JAGDMY010000301.1 GCA_017860765.1 Chloroflexota bacterium
AGGAATATGATCATTGAGGTGGAACAGGCCATTTCCGGTAAAGTCAAAACGCCCGGTTCTTTATTCAAGTTGTCCAAAACACCCGGAAATGTCGGATATCCGGCGCCTCTCCTGGGTGAAAATAATCAGGAGGTCTTATCAGGAATGCTGGGGTACACGGAGGAAGAGATCTCCCGCTTTTCCAACGAGGGTGTTATTTAGCACAAATTATTTTAATCCCTTTGAGGAGCAGGGGATCCCGCAGGATAAGCATGCAAGGTCTCCGGTACACTAAACAACAGCGGGACTCTCACCACCAGGTCAATCCCCACAAAAATAATGAAGACATATTGCGGTCCAATTTTATCCCAGATCAGGCCGGCTGCAAAGGCCAGACAGGCGTTGAGCATCATCCTGGCCAGGCGGGTAAGACCTATCCACCTCCCCATCTGGTCGGCGGGGACCAGTTCTCGTTCTATGGCCGAGGAAATCGGGCCCCCTATGTTGAAGAAACCCTGCAAGACTCCGGCTACTACCAAAAAGCCGGGGCCCGGTGCCCATATAAGCAACAGGTTGGCAGCCCAATAAAGCGGAATTACGGTGAAGAGTACTTTTTTTCTGCCGAATCTATCCGCCAGTCTGCCCAGGGGAATTGAAAGGGCTATTGAAGCCAGCGCCGAACCTGCCACCATCGCGCCCAGAATGAATTCGTCAGCCCCCTTGACCTGGTGGGCAAAGACCTGCGAAAACGGCAATATCATACCAAACGGCAAGTTTGCCACCGCTGAAATAACCAGCCAGCGTTTTATATAGCGGTTATTTTTTAGTACCTGGAGGCTTCCGCTCATTAAACCTGGCTTGTCCTTGCTCCGGGCGGACCATTTTTGATTTGAAAGTTGTGTTAAAACGATAATAAACGAGCCGATGGTAACGATCAGGCCCGCCCAAAATAGGGGTCTGATCCCTTCGATATTAACGCCGCCAAAATGGGCTACCAGCCAGGTAGCCAGCATAGGACCGGCCATTCCCAGCAAGCCGGCTGCTACTGCCTCGCATATCATCATCCCGGTAGCCCTGTCCCGGTTTACCAGGCAATTCCCGCAGATTGTCGCGCAGCTATGGATGCTGGTAGACCAACCCAGCCAGTAAGCGATCATGGCGATGATGGTAATTGACCAGTTCTGGGCCAGACCGTAAACCAAATAAGAGACAGCTAATAAGACGATACCCAGGAGATAAAGTTTTTTGGGACCATTACGGTCAATGAGACCACCGGTGAAGGGACCCAGGAGGCCTGCAACAGCCATTCCGATGCTATTCACAATACCCAGCTGCGTGGCGGTAGCCCCCAGCGCCACGATGTAGACCGAAAGATAGGGATATACCATCTGGTAGGTAAATCTTTCTAATGAGGTGCGGGCAACGGTAACTTTCCAGTCCCTTTGTTGTCTTTGGAGAAAAGATCGAGAGCTATTGAACAGATTAAGTAGGGTTGGTGTCTTACCTTCCAAGTTAATACCAGGTTTCCTTAAAGTCGGTTATTTTTATTCAGGTTTTAATCATCCTTTCAGCAGGCTATCGGATAGTTGGTTTTGTCTCTGCCGAAAAGCTTCGATGTAGCGCCGGGCCCGTTTGTCCCTGCCCAGGAGCAAATCGATAGCCAAAACTGAAGCCCGTACTTTGGCAACGTCTACCACGGGGCAGGTTATTCCGGCTGCGATGGTCATGGCCAGGAAGCTGCAATTGATAAGCAGCCTGTCCGGCATGCCAAAGGAAATATTGCTGGCGCCCAGTGTCATATTAACGCTCAGACGGGTTTTAATCTCCCTGATTGTTTCTAGGGCGATAACCGCTGAATTGGGGTCTGCTCCGATTGCCAGTGCCAGAGGGTCAATGACAATATCTTCTCTGGGGATGCCCATTTTCTCCGCCCGGTCGACAATCTTTTCAGCGATGGAAATGCGGGTTTTGGCATCTTTCGGAATACCGTTATCATCCTGGGTCAAACCAATTACCGCTGTCCTATATTTCTTTACCAGGGGCAACACCCTTTCAAGAGAGCGCTCTTCACCGCTGACCGAGTTGATCAGGGGCTTACCCTGATAACCTTCCAGGGCGGCTTGCAAGGCTGCAGGATTAGCACTGTCTATGCACAGCGGGACCCCTGTCACTTCCGTTATGGCCTGCACAGCCCGCGGTAGGAGAGGGACCTCGTCTAACCCAAAAACAGCGACGTTTACATCCAGCACCTCAGCCCCGGCTTTAACCTGAGCGATCGCCTCCTGCCGGACGATATCCAAATTCCCGGCTTTTAGAGATTCAGCCAGCTTCTTCTTACCAGCCGGATTGATCCTTTCGCCGATCAAAACTGTGGGGCGATCTCCGCTGATTATTACTTCCCTGGAAGAGCCGGTTAACCGGGTTTCCATGCCATTGCTCCTCAGACCTTTACGTTAGTCGTAAATAATTCTAACATATTTCCTTTAAAGCAGGATAACTCGAGGATAAAAATCATCAATTTTGTCCTATCAGCCATATCCAATATATGAAAAAGGGCGGGGACAGGCTGGTTGGCTGGTTGCGCGGCTCAAAATCGATTATACTTAGGTAAAATTTAGCAATTTTCATTCCAGAAGATAGGGACGTGATAAAATGCCAGTAGTGCGGGGAATATCTCTCAATTTAAACGAAAAGGATGTATTTCGCAGGCAAGAGATCAGAGAATCCAGGATCGTCAGACCCTCAATCAAATCCATCGCGCGGGAGTTAATGAAGCGCAAGGAAGAATGGTTAAATCCTGTCTTAGCGTATTCTATATATCCGGTACTCAAGGCGACTGACGGGTATCTCGAAGTTGGGGAAGGGAAGAGAATCGGCGGGCCGGCAGTTGCCTCCAGTTTAAAAAAGGCCCGGGAAATAGCCGTGATAGTTTGTACCATCGGCCGGCAGCTTGAAGATCAAATAGAAGAATATTTTAAGGCCGGGGACTCATTGAGAGGATTTCTGCTGGATGGGCTGGGCAGCGCTGCCATTGATTCTCTGGGCTATGCTTCCTGCAAGCTGATCGAGTCCGAAGCCGCCTCTCACGGTTATAT
>JAGDMY010000302.1 GCA_017860765.1 Chloroflexota bacterium
TCAGGATGCACCTCAAAGGAGTACCCCGGTGCATATGGACCTGACAGGCCAGTTCTCGCTGGCAGCGGACTATTTCTTTCGACCTTCCCTCTCTGACTTTGTTAGGCCATTCGGGGTCGGCCATAAAAGCCCGAGCTGCCGAGATCATATCCGTGTAGCCTTCGGCGATAGCCTTTTCGGCCAGATCGGGGTCATGAATGCTGAATGAGACGATGGGGATGTGGACTGCTTCCTTTAATTTGCGGCCCTGCTCTTCCAGAATGTGGGTATTTTCCTTCTCGGGGAGGAAGTACCTGGCGGCTTCGTGGCAGCCATCGGAAAGGTGGACCAGGTTGGCGCCGGCTTTTTCACACAGCCGGGAGCCGGCCCGCATATCTTCCGGGGTGATGCCCCCTTCCACATGCTCGGCGCCGCTGAGGCGGACCGAGATTGGGAGGTCGGGACCAAAACGCTCTCTGGCACGGCCGATAATTTCCAACAGGAACCGGTTCCGTTTTTCTAGCGAGCCGCCATATTCATCCGTCCGGTGATTGGTCCTGGGAGAGAGGAACTGGTGCAGCAGGTAACCGTGACAGGCATGAATTTCGAGACCGTCGAATCCGGCCACCACCGCCAGGTCTATGGCGTCGAGGTAATTTTCTATTTCCTCCCCGATTTCTTTTACTGTCATCTCCCGGGGTACGGCACCAAAAGCCGGTTTTACTCTGGGATTGACTCTCAGGAACGGCTTGATGGACTGCTGCCGGCTTTCCAGGGCCAACCGGCTGTCTATGGGGATTCCGCCTGAAGCTGAAAAGAGTGGCGACCTGAAGTAGCGCTGCTGCCTTCCCAGTCCGGGGCTTAACTGAACAAAGACTTTGGCGCCGAAGTAATGGATGGTCTCGGTCAGCTCGGAAGCTGCCGGCAGATGTATCCCCGGATCAAAGAGCGCGTCCGCATGGATGGCCTGCTGCTCCCAGGCGCTCCTGCTGGCCATGAAGACTCCGGTAATTATCAAGCCTGCTCCGCCTTTAGCCCGGGCGGCATAGTAGCCAAGCTCCTGTTCACTGACGGTACCATCGGCGTTGGCCATCCAGGTATTCATAGGGGCCATCACGATGCGGTTCTTGATTTCGACCGGTCCGATATTAAGGGGAGCGAATAACCTTTCGAAAGACATCAATACCTCCCGTAAAGCGGCACTTTTCCAGGTTTTTGCCAGAAGAAGCTGGCGTTAATGAACTAATATACGATTCGAGGGGGAGGTTGTCAATACGGTTACCAACATTTACACCAACATTTAATCTGGTTGACATTGGATTTAGATAATGTTATAAACACAGTTAACGTTTTAACTGTGGTGACGGAAATGAAGATCGACATGTTCGCCCACATCTGTCCACGGAAATTTATCGATAAATTGGACCATAAAGGACCGGTAACCTGGGATATGCTTTCCCGTACCTCCCGGCGTGTTGGTGGGCCAGCCTTGTGGGATATGGACATAAGAATGCAGGTGATGCAAAAATATGAGGACTATTTTCAGGTCCTCTCCTCGAGCGCCGACGTGGTCGAACCTTATTTCAGCCCGGGGGAAGTGGCGGAATTCGCCAGGCTAATTAACGACGAGATGGCTGAAGCGGTCCATAAATATCCGGATAAATTGCTGGGCGCGGTCGCCAGGCTGCCCATGACCGATATTGACGCCGCCTTAAGAGAAATTGAGAGGACCATCGATGGCATGGGGTTCAAGGGCATTCAGCTGGAAACCCCTGTCTACCAGTATGAGGAAGGGCGGCCGGTGGCCCTGGGCAGTAATTTCGAGACTATGAAGGCGCTGGACTCCCCCGAATTCCTGCCCCTGTTTGCTGAAATGGCCAGGCGCGATCTTCCCATCTGGCTGCACCCGGTAGGCTTTGGCGGGACGCCGGTATACGCCGGGGAGAAACGGGGCAGATACCAGTTGGCCCATATCCTGGGGTGGCCTTTCGAATCGGCCATGGCGATGTGCCGCATAGTGGTGAGCGGGATACTGGCCAGATATCCCAATCTAAAAATTATCACCCATCACTGCGGCAGCGCCATCATCCCGGCCCTGGCCGATCGGATCGACATCGAGCTGGAGCAATACCGGAGCCTGGGTGTGATTAAATGGGAACCACCTCTGGAAGACCCTTTTAAGGTAAAACGTGCCCGGGACTACCTGAAAAGTTTCTACGCGGATACCGCTCTTTACGGAGATACCCCCTCTCTAATGTGCGGTTTTGATTATTTCGGTCCGGAGAAAATGGTCTTTGCCACTGACTATCCCTATGATATGGACAATGGGGACCTGTTTATCCATCGCACTGTTGAAGCCGTACAGAAGATGAGTATTTCCGAAGCGGACAAGCAGCGTATTTTTGCCGGGAATTCAAAAGGCCTCCTGGGGATGTCCACATAAAGCCCGGATTAAGCCGGTTTACACTTTGGCGTGATAAAGCGGAGCGTCAGGGGCCCGGCATCCCTCGGGAGCTACTGTGAGTACCGGCACCGTGGCATGCCTGACAACCCTATCGGCCACGCTCCCGAAACTCCAGCGGGCAATTCCAGACCGTCCATGGGTGCTCAT
>JAGDMY010000069.1 GCA_017860765.1 Chloroflexota bacterium
TTTCAGGACCCGGAATCCCTGCGAAAGCTGGATAAAATCATTCATCCCAGAATAGACCAGAGGGTTGAAGCGCGACTCCAGCAATACCAGAAAGAGGGAAAGAAGGCGGTTTTTATCGAGATGGCGATCCTGGCGGAGGCCCCCTGGATGGAACGGGTAGACCGGGTCTGGGCTGTCAAGACCCCCCGGGAGGTCGCCCTGAACAGGCTCAAGGAGAGGGGGCTTAGCGAGCCCGAGGCCCTGGCCCGAATTGCCAACCAACCTTCTCCCGAGTCCAGGATTAAAAAGGGGCTGGTCATTATCAACAACAACGGCAGCCTTCGTGATCTCAGGATTAAGGTGGAAAAACTCTGGGACGAAATCCATAATGAGGATAGAAAATGATATAAAAATATCGGCAGCCTGGATTTCTATTTTAAGGAGGAATGGTATATGTTTGAGAAGATCCTTTTACCCCTGGACGGTTCGGAACTGGCTGAAGCGGCTATTCCCTATGTACGCGACCTGGCAGCTCAATTGGAGGCAGAGGTCTATTTGATGCATGCCTGCCCGCCGGAACATGTGGCTTACCTTCATATGCATCAAATCTATCTAAACAGCATGGCGGAGGGACTGCGGAAGGAAATCCAGGAACGCTGGCAGCCGCCCCAGGGAGCCAGGGTTCAGGCGGAGGTGATCACCGGTGACGCGGTAAAGGTTATCCTGGACTTTGTCAGACAAAAAGGCATCGGTCTGGTGGCAGTTACCACTCATGGGACCTCCGGCATCCGGCCCTGGTCGATGGGCCATGTGGCCGAGAAGGTTGTCCGGGGCGCGGGTATCCCCAGCCTGTTGATCCGGCTGAAGGGGGACCGCCCCGTAGCCCCGCAAAAAGCACAGATCCAGAAAATACTGGTACCCCTGGACAGCTCAGATGCCAGCAAAATTGCCGTGCCCTACGCGATACAACTGGCCTTGAAATTGAAAGCCAGTGTCACCATCTTCAGCATGGCCCAAACAGTTTATGCCCAGAGTTTTGATGGTATGGGTGCCGGACTCGGGGTGAACTGGGACAATATCGACGCGGCCACAGAAAAATATACCGACGAATACCTCCTCGGCGTTGAAAATGAGATCAAGGCCGCCGGGGTGAAGGTGGACCATGCCAGCTACCTGGGGATCGATGCGGCCTATGAAATACTGGAGATGGAGAAGAAGTCCCAGGCCGACCTGGTGGTGATGGCCACCCGCGGCAGGTCACCCATCGCCAGCTGGGCCTTCGGCAGCGTGGCCGAGAAGGTGCTGCGGGAAGGCAACCGCCCGATTTTGCTGGTCAGAGAGGCAGCGGCATAAGCCGATTGCATATGCACCTCTAAATCTGCTAGAATAAAGAGTTGTTGTGTTAATGGAGGTGCACCATCTACGCTATTTTTGAATCCGGTGGTAAACAGTATAAAGTCGCTCCTGGCGAGACGGTCGATGTAGACCTTATGGACAAGGCTGAAGGGGACAAGGTCGAGCTGGATAAAGTCCTGCTGATAGCTGATGATAAAAAAGTGACTGTTGGCACTCCTACTATTGAGGGGGCCAAAGTCATGGCTACTGCCAAAGGTCTGATTAAAGGTGATAAAATCATCGTTCTCAGATTCAAGCATAAAGACCATTATACCAAAAAGGGTGGTCACCGCCAGAAATACACCCGGTTGACAATCGACGACATTGTTTTGCCGGGCGCCAACAAAAACTAAGAGAGGTGATTTCAAGTGGCTCATAAAAAGGGCGGAGGCAGCTCTACTAATGGCCGGGATAGTCCCGGAAAGAGACTGGGCGTGAAAAGATTTGATGGAGAAGAGGTACTGGCCGGGACCATCATAGTCCGGCAGCGGGGCACCAAAATCCATCCGGGTAATAATGTCGGCCTGGGCCGGGATTACACGATTTTTTCCCTGATCGATGGCAAGGTCAAGTTTGAACCCTTTACTAATGATAAAAGGAAGGTCAGCGTTTACGCTGGACAATAAAGAATTATGAAAGAGAAGATACATCCCAAATTTTACGCGGACGCCCAGGTGGTCTGCTCCTGCGGCAATACCTTCACTATTGGCTCAACCAAGAAAAACCTGCGCATTGAGCTGTGCAGCAAATGCCACCCGTTTTTCACCGGCGAAAGAAAAATGATTGATACAGCCGGCAGAGTCGAGCGGTTTAAGCAGCGCTACAAAATGGACAAATAATCCGGGAGAGTTTAACATTAAAGGAGCGGTACCCAAAGTCCGCTCCTTTGTTTTTTGAGGAAAAATGGCAGAACAGAAGTTTTACTATGGTGGGCAGGCGGTCATTGAAGGCGTGATGATGCGCGGGAAGCAGGTCATGGTCACGGCCACGCGGCGGCCCGGCGGGGAGGTGGGAGTGCATTCCCAACCGCTGTCCACCCTCTACACCGGCCAGTGGCGCAAGACTCCGCTGGTACGCGGCGTGATTGCGCTGATTGAGTCCCTGGTCCTGGGCATCCAGACCCTGATGTATTCCGCCAATGTCGCCCTGGAAGAGGAGCAGACCAAATTATCCGGATGGGCGACCTGGGGAATAATCCTGGTGGCCCTGGCTTTTGCCGTGGGTGTCTTTTTCATGCTGCCGCTTTTTATCACCAACCTCTTGCGAGAACACCTGCAAAACACGATAGTCTTCAACCTCATTGAAGGCCTCATAAGGGTGATCATTTTTGTGGGCTACCTGACGGTGGTGTCCATGATGAAGGATATCAGGCGGGTCTTCGCCTACCACGGGGCTGAACATAAGACGATTAATGCCTATGAAGCCGGCCAACCCCTGGAGGTGGAATACGCCCGCCAGCATACTACCGCCAACCCGCGCTGCGGGACCAGTTTCCTGTTTGCCGTGCTGGTTATTGCTATCATTGTCTTTTCGCTGGTTGGCAAGCCCTCCATCGCCTGGATGGCAGTCTCACGGATTTTACTGCTGCCGGTGATTGCCGCGCTGGGATATGAGTTTATTTACTTCACTTCCCGCCACAGCGACAACCTGATAATGAAGGCCTTATTGACACCCGGCCTCTGGTTGCAGTCTCTGACAACGCGTCAACCTGATGATAAGCAGCTGGAAGTGGCCATAGCGGCCCTGAAGAAAGTGCTGGAGATTGAGCAGCCCGAAAAATACGCCCCTCCGGTGGAGGTTGCTCCCTCCCCCGTCCCGGCTACGGATTAAGCCGTCCCGGCAGGACTTATTCTGCCTTCTCCACCTTCTCGAAGAAACAGCTCCGTCTGCCGGTGTGGCAAACGGGGCCAGCGGGGTCGACCAATATTAGCAGCGTATCGCTGTCGCAGTCCTGCCAGATTTCTTTGACCTTGAGAATGCTACCCGAGGTGGAACCTTTATGCCACAACTCTCCGCGGCTGCGACTGTAAAACCAGACCTCGCCGCTGGAAAGCGTCAGCTTCAGTGATTCCCGGTTGATATAGCCCAGCATCAGGACGTCCTTGCTGGCGGCATCCTGGATGACAGCCGGGATAAGTCCGCGGGCATCATATTTTAATGGCATTTACAGCACCTTTCCCCTGGCAGTTAACTTTTAACAACGACTCACCCTGTTTTCACAAAAACTTTTTTATTTGATCTTCGCCATTTTACCGGTTGGCTACTTCCAGGGCTTTTTTCAAATCTATGTCTCCGGTATACAGGGCCTTGCCGATGATAGCTCCTTCTACGCCGATCCTTCTCAGGACTCTCAGATGGTCCAGCGAAGAAATGCCCCCCGCGGCTATGACCGGCCGATCAACGGCTTCAATCAGCTCGCCGAGGGCGTCATAGTTTGGCCCGGTCAGCGTGCCGTCCCGGATGATATCGGTATAGATGAAGCGGCGCACTCCCAGACCGGCCATATCCCGGGCCAGGCTGACGGCCTTCAGGTCTGTCCCCTGGAGCCAGCCCCGGGTCGCCACCTGCCCCTCGCGGGCATCAATGCTGACGATAATGGACTCCGCGTATTTGCGGCAGGCCTCCCTGATCAGGTCGGCATTTTCCACCGCTGCGGTGCCCAGGATAGCCCGCTCCACTCCCATCTTGAGCAGGCGCGATATTGTTTCCAGTGTCCGTATGCCTCCCCCGAGCTGGGTGGGCACCAGCACGGCGTTGGCGATGGTCTCGATTATTTCAAGGTTGACAACCTCGCCGGCGGCTGCTCCATCCAGATCGACCAGGTGTATCCGGGGGGCGCCCAGCGATTGCCATTTCAGGGCTACTTCCAGAGGGTCCTCACTGAAGACGGTCTCCCGGTTATAATCACCCTGGTACAACCGGACGCACTTCCCGTTCCGCAAGTCTATGGCAGGAATGATATCGATCCCGCTACCCCCTGAGGCAATTCTCACGCCCCGCCGCCAGGCAATCTTTAGTTCAGGTCGAAAAGGTGGGAAAATTGGATTTTATTTTGGCGTTTGTTATTATAACATTATCATTAGAGCCTTAACAATTGCCGAAGCGGCGCAGCTCCATAAGGACTCTTCAGGGATAGCCCGTCAAGACTTCCCCGGGCGGTGGCCTCAATTAAAAGGGTTGAATAAACATATAAGGCCATTGACATCCAGGAGGGATAAGTTGTCTAATAATGACGCATATCAAAGGCAAGAGCAATTGGCAAAGAAGATGGTCCGGCGCGATCTTTCCGCCCCCTACTCCCATCAGGGACTGGTACAGGTCTTTACCGGCGACGGGAAGGGTAAAACCTCAGCGGCTCTGGGCTGCGTCATAAGGGCGCTGGGGCATGGCCTGCGTGTTTTCATAATCTTCTTCATGAAGGGCGATTACCCGTACGGCGAACGCAATATCCTGAGCCAACTGCCCAATCTAAGCCTGGCCTCCTTTGGCCAGGAGAAGTTCGTTGACCCGGCCAATATCAAACCGGAACAGATTGCTGAGGCCGCTCAGGCTTTAGCCGCCGCCCGTGAAGGCATGCTCAGCGGCAGATACGACCTGGTTGTCCTGGATGAGGTCAATGTGGCGGCGGCCTTTAAGCTGGTCCCGGTGGAGGAGGTTCTCAGACTTATCAAGGATAAGCCCGCCGGGGTGGACCTTATTCTCACCGGGCGCCTGGCTGACCCCAGGCTGGTGCAGGCGGCTGACCTGGTTACCGAGATGGTGAAAGTTAAACACCCCTTCGATAAAGGTATTGCAGCCCGCAAGGGATTTGAATACTAGTCAAATAAAATTGAGGAGGAACTGGTGAAACTCACACTGAGCGTAATCAAGGCAGATATCGGGGGCTATGTCGGTCATTCCGAGTCGCATCCTGATATCCTGGAGAGGGCCAGAGGCGACCTTGATAAAGCCAAGGTTGATGGACTGCTCATCGATTACCACGTCACCAAATGTGGAGACGACCTGCAGCTGATTATGACCCACACGAGGGGGGTGGAAGATGACAAAGTCCATAAGCTGGGGTGGGACACATTGCTTCATTGTACAGCCCTGGCCAAAGAACTGAGGCTTTACGGGGCCGGTCAGGACCTGCTGAGTGATGCTTTCTCAGGCAACGTCAAGGGCATGGGGCCGGGGTTAGCCGAAATGGAAATTGAAGAAAGGACTTCCGAGCCCGTGATAATCTACATGGCGGATAAGACTTCCTGCGGCGCCTGGAATATGCCCCTGTACAAGATGTTTGCCGATCCCTTCAATACCATCGGCCTGGTGATTGCACCCAGTTTGCACTCCGGTTTCACCTTCGAAGTGCTGGACGTCCACAAAAATAAAAAAATCCTGCTCAATACTCCGGAGGAGATGTACGACCTGCTGGTACTGATAGGCGCTCCGGCACATTATACTGTCAGGGCGGTCTATCACCGCAAGACGGGGGATATCGCCGCCGTCTCCTCAACCCAGAAGCTGTCCTTGATGGCCGGCAGATATGTCGGCAAGGACGACCCGGTGTGCCTGGTGCGCTGCCAGGGAAATTTCCCCGCCGTTGGCGAAGTTTTGGAGCCCTTCAGCATCCCCTTTGTAGTGGAAGGCTGGATGAGGGGTTCGCACCACGGTCCTCTGATGCCCGTGGCCCTGGTCGACAGCACCCCCAGCCGTTTCGACGGCCCTCCCAGAGTGGTGGCCCTGGGGTTCCAGCTGGCTGACGGCAAACTGGTGGGTCCCCGCGACATGTTTGCCGATAAGTCCTTCGACAACGCCCGCAAGGCGGCCGCCGATGTGGCAGACTATTTGCGCGCCCATGGGCCCTTCGAGCCTCACCGGCTGCCTCTGGATGAAATGGAGTATACCACCATGCCGGAGGTGATGAAAAAGCTGCGCGGGCGATTCGTGGACCTGTAATGCCCAGGCTGCTTCTGGCCACCAATAACGCCGGCAAAGTCCTGGAATATCAAAGCCTCCTCGAAGAGGTCCATTTTGAGATAGTTACACCGGCTCAGCAGGGACTCCAACTGGCTGTCCCGGAGACCGGCCGGACGTACGAAGAGAACGCCCGCCAGAAGGCGGTGACATTTGCCAGGGCCAGCCATCTTCTGACCCTGGCCGATGATTCGGGCCTGGAGGTGGATGCCCTTAACGGCGAGCCCGGCATCCGCTCCTCCCGCTATGCCGGAGAAGGCGCCTCAGACGCCGAAAGGGTGACCTACCTGCTGGGCAAAATCCGGGGAGTTCCTCCTGAAAAGCGCACGGCCAGGTTTCGCTGTGTGATCGCTATAGCCTGGCCGGATGGCCGGGTGGTATTTTGTCATGGCAGCTGCGAAGGGGTCATCTCCTCGACCCCCTCAGGCAGCCAGGGGTTCGGCTACGACCCTGTTTTTTATTTCCCCGAATTGAGAAAGACCATGGCGGAGCTGCCCATGGAGGTCAAAAACCGCATCAGCCACCGGGGGAGGGCAGCCCGGGAAGCCTTACGGATCTTAAGCAGCCTGGCCTCCTGAACCCGAATCCAACCACCCTATATCCATCCCGTGCTTGACACGGGATCCAGGGGTGTGGGGGTCTGGATACCGGCTTTCGCCGGTATGGACTGGGTCCGGGGATGACATTCTTTCGCCGGTATGGACAGGTCTATCCCTTCTCGTCATTGACGAACAGGGTAATGATTCCCAGCTCCAAACTCCAGGCTCCAGGCTGCCCTACGCAGGTCCTTTCGGTTTGCTTCAGAAGGTCAAGGCGTTCGCCATGACGAGCATTTTGCTCCATCCCGTGCCTGACACGGAATCCAGTCCTTACGTCCATCCCGTGCTTGACACGGGATCCAGGGGTGCGGGGGTCTGGATACCGGTCCCCGGTCAGGGCAAGGTCCGGGGATGACATTCTTTCACCGGTATGGACTGGCTCCCGGCTCATTGCTCCCGGCTGCTTCCTGATAGACTTCTCCAGGTTTCGAATTTAATCCTGAAGGTGTTATAATTAGATAAAA
>JAGDMY010000070.1 GCA_017860765.1 Chloroflexota bacterium
CGGGCGGCTGCAGCTGAAGCCTGGGCCACAGTGTCCGGTATATCTTTGGGACCCTGGCAGCAGCCGGTGACAAAAACACCATCTGTCATAGTCGCAATGGGGTCCAGTTTAGGATGCTTCTCGATAAAGAAGCCATCCGCACCGGTACTGATGTTAAAGACATGGGCCACATTTTTGGCGTCTTTCTGCGCCTCCAGACCGACTCCCAGGATTACCATATCCACCGGCAGGCGCATTTGTTTACCCACCAGGGTATTCTCGAACCTAACAATCAATTTACCCGTCTCCTCCGGCGTTTCCGCAACATCGGTGACTTCGCCGGGCCGGCCGCGATAGAAAATGGTGCCTTCTTTAAGCATCCGGTTATAAAACTCCTCAAACCCCTTTCCGGGGCTCCGGATATCGATATAGAATTCATACACCTCGGATCCTGGCAGGTGCTCTTTGAGCAAGTGGGTGAATTTCATACTGTACATACAGCAGACCCTGGAGCAATACTCATGGTAGTTGGAATCCCGACTACCCACGCAGTGGATCACCGCGATGCTTTTAGGTTCCTGACCGTTTTTAAGAAGTATTCGACCGGCGGTGGGCCCGGCGGCACTCACCAGGCGCTCGAACTCCAAACTGGTAATGACGTTGTCCAGCCGACCGTAGCCGTATTTGAACATAGGGGTCGGGTCGAAGGTTTGATATCCCGTGGCCAGAATAATGTTGCCCACCTCCAGCTCTACAATTTCCTCTTTCTGGTCATGGTCAATAGCTTTACGTTCGCAGACTTTCAAACATTCCAGGCATTCCGAACAGACCGCGCAATTCAGGCAACGCCTGGCTTCCCGGACGGCAGACTGCTCATCCAGGCTTATCTCAACTTCGATAAAGGATTTCACCCTCTTGCCGGGCACGATGGCCGGAATGGCCACCCGGGGTTCTCGAGTGATACCCTTTCTGGCGACTTCTTTGACCTTCTCTCTTGCCAGGGGCCGCTCCCCTTTGAGTTCAAGCCCCCGGAGAAAGCGGTCAATGGATATGGCTGCCTCTTTTCCGGCAGCGATGGCGCTGATTACATCCGAGGGGCCGGAGACGACATCACCCCCGGCAAAAACCCCCTCCAGTTGGGTTTGTAAAGTGATCGGTTCAACGGTTATGGTCCCATTTTTAGAGGAAGCTAATTCCAAAGGAAGCGAAGAGCTTTCCAGAGCCTGGCCGACCGCGATGATCAAATTATCGATAGGAATTTCAAATTCGGAGCCCTGGAGCGGCACCGGGCGACGTCGACCGCTGGCGTCCGGCGCCCCCAACTCCATGCGGATACATTCCACAGCCGCCAGTTTTCCGTTTTTGGAAATAACCTTCACCGGGTTGGCCAGGAAAACAATTTTTACTCCTTCCTCCTCCATCTCCTCGATCTCGCGAGGAATCGCCGGCATCTCGGCGCGGGAGCGGCGGTAAATCAGGTTGACCTCCCTGGCCCCCAGGCGCAGGGCCACCCTGGCGGCGTCCACCGCCGCATTTCCGCCGCCGACTACGGCCACCCTGTTTCCAATGGACACCGGGGTATGGGAGGCAACCTGGTTCAGGAAGGCGGTGGCATGTATTACACCCTCCACCTCTTCTCCCGGTATGCCCATCTTCTGGCTGGCGCCCAGACCGATACCCAGGAAGATAGCTTTAAAGCCCTGCTTTTTAAGCTGGGCCAGGCTTTTAACCGGGGTGCCGGTGAGAATATCGACTCCCAGTTCCTTAATGAAATTGATTTCATTGTCCAGGATCTCTTTTGGCAGGCGGTACTCGGGAATTCCCCATCTTAAAAGGCCGCCGGCTTGTGAGGCTGATTCAAAGACGGTGACCGCATAGCCGGCCTGGACCAGGTCGTAAGCGCAGGCCAACCCGGCGGGACCGGAACCAACCACGGCGACTTTATCAGTCCGGGTGCGTTTGGGCGGAGTAACTTTCTGGATGCCTGTTTTATACTCATAGTCAGCCATGAAGCGTTTTAAAGCCCGGATGGCGATGGGCTTGTCAACCTGACCACGTTCACATTCACTTTCGCAGGGATGGGTGCAGACCCGTCCACAGACTCCGGCAAAGGGCATGGTCCGGCGCAGTACTTCCAGGGCTTCTTTAAATTTACCCTGGGCGATCAGGGTCACATAACCCTGGGTGCTGACGCCGGCCGGACAGACTGCGGAGCAGGGCGATTTGCCCCGTTTATCCACTACGAAAGCCCCTGGGACAGCTTGCGGAAAAGCGCGGTAGATGGCCCTCCTCTGGTTTAAGCCGATATCGAACTCAGAGGGCACGGATACCGGGCAGACCTTGGAGCATTCGCCGCAGCCGGTACACTCTTTGGTACTCACATAGCGGGGTTTCTTTTTTACTTTGACCTTGAAGTTGCCCACGAAACCAGAAGTCTCGACTACGTCGCAATAGGTCATTAGCTGAATATTGGGATGGGAGCCGACGGCGGTCATTTTGGGGGTCAGAATACAGGCAGAACAGTCCAGTGTCGGGAAAGTCTTGTCAAGCTGAATCATATGTCCCCCGATGCTGGGCTCCCGTTCTACGAGATAGACCTTATGCTCGGAATCGGCAATTTCCAGAGCGGCCTGGATGCCGGCAATACCGCCGCCGACGATCAGCGTGTTCGGATTTACCGGGACCTCTTTGACCTGTAAAGGCTCCTGATAGTAGACCCGGCGCACTGCCGCGCTGATCAGGGCTTTAGCTTTCTCGGTGGCCTTTCCCTTGTCCTCGGTGACCCATGAGTCATGTTCACGGATATTAGCCATCTCGAAAAGGTAGGGGTTCAGGCCAGCCGAAAAAACAGCCCGGCGGAAGGTGGGCTCGTGCATTTGGGGTGAGCAGGAGGCGACCACAACCCGATTGACCCCCAGTTTCTTGATGTCCTCTTTGATCATTTCCTGACCGGGGTCAGAGCACATGAACTTATATTCACGGGCGACCGTGACCGAGTTCAGGCGACTGGCGAACTCGACTGCCGCCGGGACATCTACGGTGCCACCAATATTGCTACCGCAATGGCAGACATAGACACCTATTTTCCTCTCCATATGGCCTCCTTGCCAGAAATCACCTGGTTTTAGACCTGTTGCCAAGGTACCAGGCATATCCGGAGTATAAAGGACATGCCTGCTGAAACGAATATCACATTCGATATTAAATAGTGTAATTATTTACAAGTAATTTGTCAATACCTAAATAGTTATATACAATTAATTAACGGTTATGTAATTAATAAACACACAAAAGGCACTATTTTTAGAAAATAGTAATGGTAACTATCTAAATTTAATGGCGCAATTTACTTGAGAACTGTGCCAAAAAGGGGTATTATACTCACTGTACAAAGGAGCGCCGTATATGAGTGATATCAAAATAGTCATCGCTGATGACCATACCGTGGTGAGAAAAGGCACACGGCAGATACTGGAGCAAGAAGCGGACTTCAAAGTGGTGGGTGAAGCTGCTGACGGGGAAGAGGCCGTGCAAATGGTCAGCTCTCTCAATCCCGATATTGCCATTGTCGACATCTCCATGCCGATAATGGATGGCATTGAAGCCACTAAAAGGATCAAAGCCTCTTCTCCTGCTGTAGCAGTGCTGATCCTCTCGGCCTATGATAATGATGAGTTCGTTTTCGCTTTGTTGGAAGCCGGGGCGGCGGGATATTTGCTTAAGGACGTCAGCGGGCAGGATATCGTCAACGCCGTCAGGGCGGTCCTGCGGGGTGAATCGGTGCTTCATCCGGTAATAGCCAGAAAAGTTATGGACCGTTTTTTTCCATTGACCAACGGGAAAAAAGAGACTCCTAAAGTCCTGGGAGACCGCGAATTGGAGGTCCTGCGCCTGGCCAGTGAAGCCTTAAGCAATCAGGCAATAGCGGACAATCTGGGGCTCAGTTTACATACCGTAGAGGCGCACATGCGACATATTTTCGGGAAATTGCAAGTTGGCTCGCGAACTGAAGCCGTTCTTTATGCTTTGAAACAGGGCTGGATTAATATACATGACACACCTGTAAGCTAAATCCCCCTCGGAAGCTTGAGGTGAATTGTGGCAAGCGCCTGGGTAAAGGTATTAACCGGCATAATCCGCAAACCAGGGTCATGGGTTATCCTATTCCTGCTGATTTTTATCTCCTTATTATACTATAGGGATACTCCAGCCGGCCCGACGTTAATAACCGATTTTTTAGCCAGCATCGGTTTGGTCCGCCATGCCTTTGAAAGGATCCTGTATCTAATTCCGATTTTTTTGTCCGGCCTATTCTTCGGCTGGAAAAGCTCAATTGCCGCTTCACTGGTATCTCTGTTTTTGATGATTCCCAGGAGTATCTACCTTACGCAATACCAGACCGATGCTCTCTTCGAAACCGGAGCAGTTTTTATAGTTGGCATTATCCTGGCATTTGCTTTTAGAGCCTTCCACAAAGGATCAGAGCAGCTGGTGAAAAAGCAAGAAGCCCTGCAGAAACTAAGTGAATCAGAAGCAAAGTACCGGCAGTTGTTTGAGAATGCCCACGATGCCACCTTGATTCATAACCGGGAAGGCCAAATTATGGCCGCCAATAGGACCTGTTTGGTGCTGACGGGTTATCAATTGGACGAGCTGACCGGTATAAAGATGAATGGGCTGTTATCTGAGGAGAGCAGCCTGGTGGTTGAAGCCATTGAACAAATTCTGGCGAGCGGCGAAAACACCGACTGGACCACCGAGGTCAGGCTGACGAAAAAGGACCGCAGTGAAGCCCTGGTGCAGATGTCTATCGGAGTAATCCACACCGGCAGTAATCCGATCGCATTTTTGTGCTCCGTCAGAAATGTTACCGAGCAACGCAGAATACAGGAGAACCTGCAATATTATCTGCAACAGGCTACCCGGGCCCAGGAGGAAGAAAGAAAGCGGATCGCTCTCGAATTGCATGATGAGACCATACAGGATTTAATTGTGCTATCCCGCCAGCTGGACGTCCTGGCTACCAAAGGCAAAGAGATGTCTCCCGAGAATAGCCTGCTCCTTAAGGAGTCGCAGCAGCAGACCAGGAATATTATCCAATCTCTGCGCAATTTAAGCCAGGACCTGAGGCCGGCCATCCTGGACCGTTTGGGCCTCCTGCCCGCACTGGACCATCTGGCCTCTGAAATGATGAAAATCTCCGGCATTGCCATCCGGGTCCATCTAATCGGGGCAGAACTCCATCTTCCTGAAGAAGAGAAGCTGGTACTTTTTCGCATCACCCAGGAAGCACTCCGCAATGTGTGGAAGCATTCCCGGGCTAACCAGGCGGAGGTTACCGTAGAATTCAGCGAGCAGAAGGTCAGGCTCACCGTCAGGGATGACGGCAAAGGATTTTACCTGCCGGAGAAATGGAATGAGCTCTCCAAGGACGGTAAGCTGGGTTTGGTAGGAATGCAGGAACGGGCGAGGCTAATTAACGGCCATTTATCGATTGAGTCCGAGCCCGGCAAAGGTACTATCGTTACCGTGGAGGCTTTGGTCTAGGGCTTTTTCCAGCGGCATCCCCGGGTAACCAGGCATTTGCCCGATTGGCATCCGGGTGCTTTTCTCACTTTTAGCAAGGACCCTGAAATAGGGCAGAGACCCTCTTATTTTCCTAAAAATATAGTTATTATTGATTAATTATATACACTAATAAACCCTTGACAAAAGCATTATTTATAACTATAATCTTACTATAAAGATATTCGTATATGACGGCGAGCGAGGTGAAGCTGGCGTCGGAAGGGCCGCAGGGGCAGCGGCCGACTTGATTTTTATACGGAACATAACGTTTAAGATGCAGGAGGAGGAATAATGGTAGTGGACAATAGGACTGAAGCTATAAGGAAAGTTGGTTTTTTCCAGGGACTGAGTGAATCGGAGGTAAGCCAGGTTACGGATATTTGCAGAGATCGCTCTTTCAAAGTGGGCGAGATCTGTCAGAGGGAAGGCCAGCCCTCAAGTTATGTCAATTTTATCCTGAAAGGAAGGGTAGGCACGGTGATTCATATCCCGAACGTGACTTATATCAGCAGCGAGATCATCCTGGATACTCTGCATGATGGCGATGCCTTCGGCTGGTCGTCCTTAATCCAGGGCACGCCCTGGTCAACACTCAGGGTGCTTGAACCCACCGATATTCTCTATGTGAACTCCAACGAGCTTATTGACTTATGTGAAAAAAGCAGCCATATCGGCTATATCTTAATGAGGAACTTGTCTTCACTGATTGCCTCCAGGTTGAGGCGCAACCGGATGTCCATATTAAATGCGATTGTAGCCATCCGGGGAGAGTGGTAGCTTAACGGGAATAGCAACGGCCGGATGAGTAAGGCCAAAATAAAATTGGATCTTAAAGGTGGATTATAGTGAATACGACCGAATTTTTGACGATTTCATCTGCGGTTTGCCCTGATCGGTTGGCCATTATCTTTGAGGATAAACGCTATACCTTCGGCCAGCTTAACGAGCGCGTGAATCGCCTGGCCAATGCGCTATCCGCGATGGGAGTCAGGAAGGGCGACAGAGTAGCTTTGCTCCAGGTCAACTGCAACCAGTGTGTGGAGACGTATTTTGCAGTGGCTAAACTGGGCGGCATTTATTTGCCGCTGAACTTCCGTGCCAAAGAAGAGGAACAGGAATACATGCTTAACTTTGCTGAGCCTGTCGCTCTGCTGGCGGGCAGCCGGTATCTGGAAATGATTGATGCTCTGCGGCCGCGCCTGACCTCGATCAAGAACTATATCGCTCTGGAGGGCCCTCATAAAGGGATGCTGTCTTACGAGGAGGTGCTGCAGTCCTCCCCGGCCGATGAGGTAGTCGCCGAAATCGATGATGAGGACACCACTATCCTGATGTATACCGCCGGCACTACCGGTAAACCGAAAGGGGTGATGCTCTCCCATAAAAGTTTTTCCATTTATGTGCTGGAGAACGTTAGCCCTCCGGACCCGGAAACCGAGGAGAGAAACATCCTCACCGTTCCCCTGTACCATATCGCGGGCATCCAGGCCATGATGTCGGCGATCTATGGATCCCGGACACTGGTAATGCAGAGACAGTTTGAAGCCAAAGCCTGGATGGAACTGGTGGAAAAAGAGAAGGTCAACCGGGCCATGATGGTCCCTACCATGCTGAAGCAGCTATTGGACCATCCGGATTTTCTCAAACACGACCTGAGCAGCCTGAAAGTGATTACTTATGGAGCCGCTCCTATGCCGCTTTCAGTCATGAAAAAGGCCCTGGAAGTTTTCCCGGGAGTGGGGTTCATCAACGCCTTTGGTCAGACGGAGACCGCCTCCACCATCACTATGCTCAGTCC
>JAGDMY010000303.1 GCA_017860765.1 Chloroflexota bacterium
TCGCCATCGTGGCCGTGTTTGCTCTCTAACACTCTAAGATGCTTCTGGTCTCCGGTCACCACGATGCCAAAGGTTTCCAACAGGGCCTCCGGGGTGAGGGTGCTTTGCGGGGGACCGATCGCCACCACCCGGCGGGCCAGGAGCATCACCTGATTACACAGGCTGGCTTCTTCCTGGATATCGTGAGTTGCGGATACTACAGCAGCCCCCCGGGAAAGCTCGCTGAGAATAGCCTGCAAATAGAGGTCCCTGCCGCCGGCATCCAGGCCAGCGGTCGGCTCGTCCATCACCAGCAAATCGGCCTGATGGGCCAGGACCTGGGCCAGATACGTCCGCTGCTGCTGGCCGCCTGAGAGATAGCCTAACGGAGTGTCGGCCAGAGTCTCGATACCCATCGTGTGCATGGCAAACATAACTATTTCATCGTCCTTTTTCCCCATTTTCCCCAGCAAACCGTGTACCGGGAAACGCCCCATGCGCACCACATCGATCGCCCGCAGCGGGAGAATGAAGCTGGATTTGTGGAACTGCCCCAGGTAAGCTATCCGCTGAGGATCGCTGCCCGGGGGCCGCCCGAATATTGACAATTGCCCTCCCAGTGCTGGCAGCAAACTGACGATAGTCCGCAGCAGGGTGGATTTTCCTGAACCGTTGGTACCGATGAGAGCCATGGCCTGACCTTTTTTCAGTTCAAAATTGATATCAGGCACCACCGCCTCATCTTTATACCCGATATTGAGATGCCTGGCTGAAATACAGGGGACATCGACGGGATTAAAAATGCGCCCGTAGCTATTGCTGATATTAGGATTAATTTTAGCCATGTGCCGCTCCCTTAGAGCGTAATAATTGCCGGCTGCGGATATTTTGCAGGATGAAGACAATAAAAAATATGGCTACGGTGACCAGTATAATAGCGGCGCCTGCCGCCAGGTTGAAATGGTAACTTAATAATAGGCCAAAGTACATAGAAAGGACGCCGAAAATTATGGCCCAGACTATCATTGCCTTGATCCGCCGGGCCAGGAGTGCCCCGGCACCCGCCGGGGCTATCAAAAGCCCGAATACCAGCAAAGTCCCCACCGTCTGAAAGGATACAATTACCGTCAACGCTATCATAAAAAGCATGACGTTATGGTAGAGGCGGGAAGAGAAGCCGGCCACCTGCGCTTGCTCCGGATCAAAACTGAGCAGTAAGAAAGGGCGGGCGCAGACAACGGCGATTATGATGATCACCACTGTGGCTGCCAGCTGGACAAATACAGCCTGGGGAGTAATGCCCAATATTTCACCAAATAAAATGCGGGTAAGGTCGCCGCTGAAGGAGTTCGAACGAGACACAATAATCACACCCAGGGAGAGCATCCCGACGAACAGGAGACCGATGGCGGTATCTGAGGATAAGCGGGAACGCTGGGTAATAAGGGTGATGCCCCCAATCATGAAGGCGGCGCCAATGGCAGCCCCCAGAATGCCCGGGAAGCCCACCAGGAATGCCACGGCGATGCCGGGTAAGACCCCGTGGGCCAAAGCGTCGCCGATGAAGGCCAGCCCGCGCAGGATCATAAAAGTCCCGGCAATAGCACAGGCAATGGATACCAGAAGCCCTGCCAGAAAAGCCTGGACCATAAACCCGTTTTGCGTAAATGGGTTGATAAAGATGTCTACCATCTAACCTCAGGCTAACAAATTATCGTTTTACAACAGGACCGCCCGCATCCGGGTCCTCCGGTACCCTCTATTTCAGTGCCCCGCTAATCGCTCCCGCCAGGTTTTTCATAAAGCTAAAATAGGAACCATCCTCCGGCAGAGTATGGGTCGAAAGTTGGACCACTTTGACACCGGTTTCATCCCCGATAGCTTTAGCCACGGAAGGGGAAGTCCCGAGCTCGGTAAAGATCGCCTTGACCCGGTTATCTAAAATGGCCTTCTTCAACACCGCCAGATCGTTCGCCGAGACTACTGCCTGCGTTGATAAGCTAGGGATAATCACGCCCACCAGCTTGAGACCATAACGCTGGGCAAAATACCCCATAGATTCATGACCGGTGACCAGCTTGCGGTTCTCCGGAGGAATTGTGTCGATCATACCGGCTACCTGTTTGTTGATCTCAATTAGCTCGTTCTCCAGACTGGCCGCACGGCTGTCTACATCCAGATTAAAAGCCGTTTTCAATTTCTCTGCCAGCCCTCCCACAACATCCTTCAAAGCCAGGGGGTCCATCCAGAGATGCGGGTCAGCCGCTCCCACCGCCTGGTCAGGATCATCCTCCGGAATCCCTTCGCCAGAGCTGACGTAGCGCACCGTGATGTAGTCTGCCGCAATGAACATCCTGACCCCGCTGTTCCTGGCCGAGTCCAGGGCTCTTTCCAGGCCGCCTTCGAGGCCCAGACCATTGCGGACCACCAAATCGGCCTTATTGATGGTTTCAATATCCTTAGCAGATGGCTCCCATTCATGGGGGTCCAGGCCGTTAGGCACAGAGACTAAAACCGTGGCTTTATCACCAACCAAATTTTTAACCAGCGACCCCATTAT
>JAGDMY010000304.1 GCA_017860765.1 Chloroflexota bacterium
TGGGAAACACCGGCAAAGGGATTGCCATACCTCTCCTGATAGATATTGATCAGTTTTTCCCTCAGCTCCTGCGGATTGGGCGACTTTCTGATCTCTTCAGCATGGAAAAGCTCAACCGTCTCCCTGGCACCCATCATGCCCATCTCGGTCGTAGGCCAGGCGAAAACGAAATCCGTCCCCATGCCGTTATCAACCCCCATTCCCAGAACCCCACCGCCATACATCTTACGCAGGGTCACGGCCAAACGGGGTACCGTGGCTTCACTCAGGGCATAGAGTACTTTGGCCCCGTGATGAATGATGGCGCTATGCTCCTGAAAGGTGCCGGGGGAATAAGCCGTGGTATCAACCATCATGATGATCGGTATGTTAAAGGCATCGCAGAAACGGATAAAGCGGGCCTCTTTCCGGGAGCTGTTTACAGTTAAAGCCCCCGCTAACGACTTGGGCTGACTGGCGATAATACCTATCGTTTCCCCGTTTAAACGTCCGAAACCGATGACTATCTCCGGGGCGAACTCCGGCTTGACCTCCAGGAAGTCCTCGCAGTCCACTATCCTGTTTATCACGCCCCGAATATCATACCCCCGGCGGGGGTCGGTCGGAACCAGATCACCTATGGCATCGTCCAGGCGGTCCGGATCATCCCCGGTTTCCACCAGGGGCGGATTTTCATGGCAGTTCAGCGGGAGGAAGTTGATCAGTCTGCGAATGGTCAGCATACATTCTTCTTCGCTCGGCAACCTGAAATCACAGATGCCAGAGACCTGGGCGTGTATTTTAGCACCTCCCAGGTCTTCTTTATCTACTTCCTCGGAGAGTACCGATTTGACTATGCGCGGGCCGGTGATGAACATATGGCTGATGCCATCCACCATGGCTATGAAATCGGTCAGCCCCGGGGAATAGACGGCGATGCCGGCGCAGGTCCCCAGAATGGCCGAAATCTGCGGAATATACCCCGAGGCCAGGGTATTAGGGTAAAAGACAGCACCCGGACCTTTTTCATGGTGGAGGTCTTCGGCCTCGTCGTAGCGGCGGACTATCTGGCCGGGCGAATCATTAATGCCGATAAGCGGCACGCCGTTGTTGAGGGCCAGCTCCATTAACCGGTACATTTTAATGCCGTGCAACAGGTTCATTGAACCATTGCGGACGGTGGCGTCCTGGGAAAATAGGCAAACCTGCCGTCCGTCGATCGTCCCGTGGCCGGTAATAATGCCTTCATCGGGATTGCCCTCGGCATAGCCCAGAAGCTGGTGCAGCTCTTCAAAGCTGCCCGGATCGAGCAAAAGGTCGATTCTTTCCCGGGCTGTGAGTTTACCCCGGCGGTGCTGGGAGTCTATTTTATCCTGACCTCCGCCCAGGAGGGCTCTTTCCTTGATCTCCCTCAATTTAGCGATTCTATTTTCCATTTCCGGATCCATGGGTGAACCTCCTGCGACTCCTGTAGCCCAGCAAAACCTGGTCAGAATGTATCACTTGATATTGAAATTACAGCCAGGCACCGTTGCCTGTCATTTTTCCCGGCAGGGGCTACTGGCGATAAATCAGAACCGTTGGCTAATAAATTCAGGCCGTGGATGCCTGGTCCGTGCAGTCTAAGCTGATTATATTCCATTCAGGCTGCTCTGGCAAACGGGTTAGCCGTCAGGCGGATAAGATAACCGGCCTCACAGGTTGTGCAGCACCCTCAGAGCCCTCAAAGTGACCCAGGGGTTGGGCTTTTTTTTAAGACCAAAGTCCACCCAGGTCTTGCCGGTATAATCATATTCCAGTAGCCAGCGGCCCTGAGCATCCCTCTTCTCCTGGATCATCTCTATGGCCTTGGCAAGCCTGGGATCGCGTCCGCAGCCTAAGCCTACCAGTGCTTCCGCATTTTGCAGCAGGTCCGTCACATAAAATACGGGGAAACCGAATTTCCACCAGTTCCCGCTGGGCTTGCTGGCATATCCGCAGGGGTAATCCGCCCGGGCGGGGTCCCGGCTGAGCAGGAAATTCAGGCCGGCAGCTATGGCCCGGTCGATCACCGGCGTGCGTTTGTTCTGCGGCAACTTGCCGAACGCCAGCATGACTTTAACCGCCCCCCAGGCGCAGGGGAGCTTATTGTTGGAGCCGCAGGCAAACAAGGGCCCGCATTTTCCGGCATAATAGCGCCTTTCAGCTTTTTTATCGCCCATGGGAGCAACGCCTTCCCCGGTCACACTTCTTGCCATCCACTCGAAAGCCTGGTCGAGACGGGCATCGTGGCATCCCAGGTCGAGGAGCGCGGCGGACAGGTTCCCCTGCAGACAATCGGCTGTACCGGAGGGGTTGCCGTTGACGGTAAATTGACCGGACTTGATCAGACCATGGTCCAGCAGGTAAGCACAGGCCGCTCCAATCCTTCTATCGGCAGAAATAGAAGCGCCCAACTGGGACAAGCGAATAATTGACCAGTCTGTTCCAGTATATTTGGGATAATATCCGACCCCGGGCTGACACCAGTACCCTTCCTTTTCCATTTTGCCTAAAATAGCCGCAATCGGCCCTTCTTGAT
>JAGDMY010000305.1 GCA_017860765.1 Chloroflexota bacterium
GGCCAGGCTTAACTCAATAGACTTGTTCGCGGGAGTGGCGGGTTTGGCCGGGGCGGGTGCGGCTGAAGTCGTTGCAGGGGCTGAAGTAGGCATTGGAGTTGTGCCGGCACAAGACAACGTCAATACCGAAGCCACCAATATCAATAAGAGACAGATACCGGATACCGTGGACGCGAATTTTACCTTTTTCATAATTAACGCCTCCTATTAAATATTTCCGGATTGAATCTATCTTATATTTCCCTTTTTACTAATCCGCCACCTCTCAAAATAATCCATCGATGTTTTACATCCCACTTAAAAGAATGACGCCCTGAACGACGTTTCCACGGATGCTACCTTTCTATTCAAAACTCCTGGTACCTGATATGCAAAAAAACGCTCCCAAGAGTGATAAAGGTGTTTATTAACAATTTCAGGTTATGGAATACCAGGGTAAACAGTTGGGTCTGTATCTCCAGGTTCATATGTTTAAGAAAGGGGGAGCTCTCCGATACGATTAAATTTTCTCTAGCGTAACCCTGTCTTTCAGGGCGTTATGGATAAAAAGAGCTTCAAGGTTCCGTCGAATTCCGGTCACTTTCACGTATACGACTCATTAAATTACGGGAAGTATACACCCTAAAACTAAGCTTTGTCAACGGCCATTTCCCTCAGTTGGCATACCCCTAGGGAGCGACCATAGCGAATTTTAGCGTTGGCGAATTGATATCATGCGAGCAAATCTTTTAAAGGAACGGTCATAAGTCTTTTCTATTTCCGCTGGAAAAGCACAAGCTGGTAATTCATCCATCGCCAGATGATAAGATATGCATTCGCAGCATTTACCCTTCCTTGAGCACGGCTCATAGGTGCAGTTGCATTTCATGCGATTGGCTTTGATATTACATTCCATAACCGCCACCTTACAGCAGGGATTGAATGGAATTTTTAATCGCTAATGCTGGCATTATAATTTCTATCAAGGGCTAACGTCAATGCAAATCCCATACAAAGGTTTTTTCAAGTTGACTTTATTATTTCACAGAGAAATAATCGGTTAGGGTAGCCGCCCGAGACCGGGTCCCAAACGTCATCTGGTGACAGGCTGTTAACGCTGGCTTTGTTATCGGTGGGATTGCCCCAACCAAAGTCGATAGTAACCAGACCCGGTCCAACCTCTTCAGTGACCTTGGCCTTCAGCCGTATCTTCCCCCTTGGCGACTCAACTTCCACCGCATCGTTTTGTTGAATACCTCTTTTAGCGGCGTCAATTGCATTAATTTTCACAAGGGGTTCGGGATAAAGCCTTCCCGGAGTAGGCAGGTTGACTAGCCTGGTGTGGACATACTCGGCCGGCCTCCTGGTAGCAGCGGAAAGTGGATATTCCCCGGCTAAATCGGGACGGGCGTGGGCCGATTCCTTCGGGTATTCGAAGACCGGCAAAGCCCCGCGGTTGGCATTCTTAAACCTCCGGGAGAAGCATTCCACCTTCCTTGAGGGCGTACCAAACCCGCTTTTTTGGTATTTGTTATAGATTACCGATGGAGATGAGTATATGATCTGATTTCTTCTTAAGTCATCCAGAGTGATCCGGGCCGGCTTCAAGACGAAATTGAGCCATTCTTCGGCATTTCGGAAAGGATAACCTTTATCAAGGCCCATCTTTCTGGCCAGTTCGTATTCAATTTCAAAGACCGGTCGAGAGCTCCCGGCGGGCTCCACGACTTTTTCTCGCAGCGTCACAAATCCCCCCTGGGTGCTGGAAAAAGCCCGGTAATCCACCATCTCCAGGTCAGCTGCAGCCGGCAGTACCAGGTCGGCCAGTTCGGTGGTAGCGGTGGGAAAGATATCTACGACCATCAAAAATTCGAGCTTTTCCAGGGCCTGTTTGGTCCTCTCCCTGTTGGCTTGAACCAGGGCCGGATTGGCATGGTGGACTATCATCGCCCGAGGACGGTCCGCAGCCTGGTTGATGAGCCGCTCCTTGACTGCCGGGAAAGGGACTTCAGGGAAGAGCGGAAACTCCCCTTGCCCCAGGGGAATTTTCGCGGTACTTACAGTCGGAAGAGGAGTCTGGGGAACAAACGACAGGAATATGTTTCCACCCGGTTTGTCGATATTACCGGTCAGGGCAATTAAAAGGCAGACAGTCCTCACCATATCCACGCCGTTGGTATGCATATCCAGGCCGTTGCCGTCTACAATCGCAGCCCCTTCGGCTGCAGCGTAGATTCGTGCCAATTTTCGGATTTGATCCGCCGGCACTGCGGTGATCTTCTCAGCCCACTCCGGAGTCAGGGGCTCTTCTTTGATTATGACGTGGGCCATAGCCAGTCCCAAGGCTGTGTCGGTGCCGATATTCAATCTCACCCAATCATCCGCCAGGGCTACAGTCTCGCTGCGAACAGGATCGATAGCGACAATTTTTGCACCTCTTTGTTTAGCCCGCGGAATAACCCGCTGAAAACCATCGCAGGCAGCATGGACGGTGAAACGTGTAGTATTAATGGGGTTGGCTCCCCAAAAAATTATTACCCGGCTGTTTTCCAGGTCGG
>JAGDMY010000306.1 GCA_017860765.1 Chloroflexota bacterium
GTGGCTGCCCTTATTGCCGGCTCCATATTGGCCTCTATTCTCCTGCGCAAGCCCAGGGCGGAAGAAGCCCCCTCCGAACCACCTCCGGAAGGGGAACCAAGAAAGAAGGAGTAAACCGGATTAAGCGGGTTGGGTTTCGAGCTTTCCAGACGTAGCCGGCAAAATATTTAACAAGCTATCTCACCGGTCCAGGATTGATCAGACGGGCTCTTCAGCCGCAGTTTGTACGAAGCCGTATTCCTGAGTGCGGAACACCTCTTCCTTGAGGTCTTCCCTGGTGCACTTGTAGACCTTACACAGCAGGCAGGTGAGATCCGGCGAACCGAACATGGGGTCGAGGTGGTCGTTGCTGGTCAGCACATTCGGATTGGAAATGAACAGCCCGTGAAACCCCTTGGCCGGCTCTTCCGGGTAGAAGCAGTTGGCCGTAGTCATGATAACCCCTTTGAGTATTCCGGGAAACAGTCTGGCTTTCTGGCGGATGCGGCCCCGGGGTGACTCTATCCAGATCCAGTCCCCATCTGCGATGCCATACTGGCGGGCAGTCTCCGGATGGATCTGGCAGGTGGGGTATTCCATGAAGCTTCTCAGCCAGGGCAGGTTGCGGTACTGGGAAAGGAAATAGAAAGGCTGGCGATAGCCGCTGCTCATTACTAAAGGATATTCCTTATAAAGCTCCGGAGTGGAATAGGGACTCTCCCCGGGCTCCCGATATTGAGGCAAGGGGTCATATCCCAGTTGTTCCAGCGCCTTGGAATAGAACTCGAACTTGCCGGTCGGGGTGGGGAAACCTCCCCCTTTTCTCCAGTAATCGGTCTTATATTTATAGTAGACCTGGTCCTTGCCCCAGCACCCGCTGACCAGACGCTGGCTAAAATCCTTCCAGGTCAGGCCGCCTTTTTTCAACTCGTCATCCAGACAGGCCTCAACATCCTGGAACCAGTATTCGGGGGCCACCCTTTTACCTATTTCATTGAATATCCAGACATCGGACTTGGCTTCGCCGGGCGGTTCAACGACTTTATTATGGGCCTCGATCATAAACCGGGGATGCATATCGTAAATATCATCCAACTCCAGCCAGTGGGCCACCGGCAGAACGATATCAGAGGCCTCTGCCATCGGTCCCATGAACAGGTCGCAGTGCACCATAAATTCCACTTTCCTGATAGCCTCAACCACCTCTTTGGTATTGGCCATGTGCACTATCTGCTGACCGCCCACGCTGAACCAGACCTTGATGGGGGCCTCCCCGGCGATGATTTTTTTGACCAGAGTATCCGGGTTGCAGGTGCGGGCGGCGCCCAGCTTGAATTTATCTCCGCCGATAATTTGTTTTTTCATCTCCTCGGTAATGGGAATTTGCAGGAAGAAGTCCTCAATAAGGCCCGTCGCCGGCAGGACCCAGCTAACCATGCTGCCCGGTCTTTCGATATTTCCGCACAACCCCATCAAACAGGTGATGGCCCTGAGAGTATGTCCGCAATTGGCCTGTCTTTCCAGCGAACTGCCGACCTGAATACAGCCCGGAGTATCTATGGCAAAGAGCCTGGCCGCCTGGACGATCTTCTCCGCAGGTACCCAGGTTATTTCGGAGACCCTTTCGGGAGTGAAGGCCTTGACCCTTTCCTTAAGCTCCTCAAAGCCGTAAGTCCAATTCTCCACGAACTCCTTATCATATAGGCCCTGCTGGATGATGACGTTCATCATTCCCATGGCCAGGGCGCAGTCTGAGCCGGGCCGGGGCTGAAGCCAGAGGGTAGCCCGGGTGGCATAGGCGCTGGCACGCGGGTCAATGACAATCAAATTTTTAGCATAGTCCAGGGAATGCATAAACCAGTAGGCCATCTCGGAATCGGCGCTGCTGATTTCGAGCTGCTTGGCCCACATGATCTGGGTCCTGGGGAATTCCCCTCCCCACCCGTGGTAGTCGCAATATAAGCGGCCGTAGCCGGTTACCAGGCCGTACAAGCCCAATCTGGGGCTATGGCAAATGTATCCCGGAGATATCACATTGCCCGTCCCTATGGAGCGAGCCAGGCGATGGGTATAGCGGTTATAGCCCCTTCCAGTGCCTTGAGAGATGGCGATGGAAAAGGGGCCTTCTTTCTGGATGGCTTCCTTCATCTTGGCCGCGATGGTCTCCAGGGCTTCCTCCCAGGAGATCCGCTTCCACTTGCCTTCACCCTTCTCCCCGGCCCTCTTGAGGGGATATTTGAGCCTGAAAGGATTATCGACATGCTGTATACTGGATAGACCCTTGGAACACATCGTACCTTTGGTCAGCGAATCAGGGTTGCCTTCGATATGGACAATAACGCCATCCTCCACTGTTACTTTAACCCCGCATCCGCCATGGCAGCTTTTGCAGGTGGTCTGAATTATTTTTCTCTCACTCATGGTACCTCAAAAAGACAAATAAGAAATTAAAGGGTTTTTAGGCTATTACCCATCCGCTCTTGATATTACCGGATTATACATACCGGATTTCAGAACACAGTAGCGCAGCATGGCTCCGCCGATGA
>JAGDMY010000307.1 GCA_017860765.1 Chloroflexota bacterium
TAAAGGACCAAAGATTTCATCCTGAAAAATATTGCGGAGAGGCCGCCGGCCGCCGTCAACCCGGCGCACCATTTCAGCCAGCAGCGCGTGCCCTGACAGCGGGCAATAAAGCACTTTTTCCCCGGGGGGAGCCGCCAGGTCAGTCTGGCAGAGCGACTCAACTACCGCATTAAGGTCTCCCAGACGCTCTCCCGATATTGGAAAAAATAATGTAGGCATACCCGAAGAATGAGTGAAGAGATGATATACGGTCACTCTTTCTTTTAGTTTACCCTTGAACTCCGGAATAACTTCTGCCACCCGGGTAGTCAGCGCCAGTTTTCCGCGTTCGACATATGAAAGTACGAGTGCGTCGGTGAAAGCTTTGGTAACCGATAGAATCTGAAAAACGTCATCCATAAGCAAGGGCCGCCCGGTGGCCCTATCGGCATAACCGATAGCTTCTTGTAAGCCTATGATGCCATGGCGGGCAACAATAATTGCGGCGCCATCATACAGGTTGGCCTTAACATCTTGGTGTATAGCTGCCGAAAGTCGGTCCAGCCGTTCCCGGCTCAGACCGGAGTCGACCTCAAGCTGATGTGACCGGGTTCCTGCTTTTTCTTTCACAATTTTGCCCCCTTGATAACGCTCGAATGAGTTATCTTCCGGATACCTGCCTTCTGGCTACTTGCACTGAACGCTCTTGGATGGCTGGGCTCCTCATCCTTCCAAAGGCGGGGCCAGGTTATTGGGATCCAGGAGTTGCTTGAATTTTTTTATCTTTTCGGGAAAGTTCTCCCACTTGGGTCCATAAATCTCGGCCTCGGGCCTTACCGGGAAGGCGCCCACATCGACAAAATCCTTGTGGCAATCACGCATCAGCAGCGCCAGCTCGCCGGCGTCCTCTACCGAAGCAAAGCGAAGGCATTCCAGCTTGCATATATGACACATTTCAAAAGGAAGGAACCAGTTGGTGGTTCCATAATCGTCCAATATAGGGGGCACATGCTTTCTGGTATTCTTATTAACGATATCAGCGCATTTGAAAGCATGATCCAGGGATTCAAACAGAATCACCGAGGTGAACCTGCCTCCGGCCAGGTTGGATACTATCGCGTCTGCCGACATGAGGTGTGTCTCATCCTGGGCACGTCTGCTGGCCTTGACTGCTGAGGCACCGTACTCTTTACAAATATCCAGCAATACCTTCTCCTCATAAGCCAGGCGTTTGTCGGAGCCAATGCCATATAATAATATCCGGCAGGTGGTCTGGTTAGGGTTTTGACGAATCAGCGGGGCTTCATGATTATCCCAATACTCCCAGAAGCCCGCCGCCCCCGTGAGCACCTCCGCACTACCCCTGGCTCTGGCCATGGCAAAAAACCACGGAGGGACCGTCATGACAAACAAGCCGATTTCACACTTCCCGATTTCATATATTGCGTTAATGGCGGCCTCTTTGGTGGGGAAAACAAAATTGTAGTACTTGAACCTGTTGGATGGCAGGACAAGCATAGTAGTGGGCGCATCTCCGGTAGGGACCACCTTTTCACTGACGAAGGGAAATATCCTGATGCCAATCTTCGTACAAATCCCCCTGGTCATCGGACTCTCCAGATTGGCGCTCGCCATCAAGCCACGCAGGTCCGGTCCCGGTCCTTCTCCCCAGAAAAAATCCTTTTGGACCGCCCGCGTGCCGATCCGGAGTATTTCGCCTTCAGCGGTTACCCACTCTTCAGCCAGCACCCGCCGATAACCCCGGTCGCCATAGCGATATGATATCGCTCCCTCACCCACGTTGAGGGAATTTGCCAGCACTGAAACATTACCGCCGCACATGGGGACAAAGGTCACCAGTCCCCTTTTAAGCAGCTCACCCTGCAGAGCCGCGAAGCACACCCCGGGTTCAAGGGTAGCGTACAGATTTTCCTCATCTATCTCGAGTTTCCTCATTCTCTTCAGATCGATGAAGACGACGTTGTCCCTTTCCAGACCAGGCGGCGGATTGGTTGTGGTTGCTGAAAAAGGTATCATATACCTGTTGCATACCCTGATTATCCCCTGAACCTCTTCAGCGGTTTCCGGCTCTATGCTGCAGGCTGGCCTTTTTATGGCTCCTTCCGCGTGTGCGCCACCGCCTACATGGTCCGCTTCAACCACCGCCGGGTCATCACTGATCCACTCAGCCCCCACAATAGATTCCAGGGCCTGATAAGCCTCTTTTAGCAAAGCCATGACTACCTCCTATCGCATTAGATTGCTTGAAGCATTAATTCCACAATGTCATAGACAGCCATTTTGTTATTTTTTTCTTTGGCTGCTTTGGCCAGAAGTTCCTTGGCATCCGGGCTGCAAGTTACTATCGCCTCGGCTCCGGAGGCCTGTGCTTCCTCAATCCTCTCTCCGGCTGTCCACAGCGCGAAATCGGGAAAGGCCAAAGCCACGCCGCCGCAACTACCCTCACACCAGGCATTACTCCTGGATCTCTCCATTTCCACCAGTTCAATACCGGGGATGCCTTTCAGAATATCTCTCG
>JAGDMY010000071.1 GCA_017860765.1 Chloroflexota bacterium
CGCATCCAGGAGAGAGTAAATGAGGAGTGGACCAAACTCAAAGACCTCTCCCGGCTGGAGACCAGGCTGCCTGAAGCCGCAGATTTTGATATCAGCTAGCCTGAGAAAAAGCAGCATGCAAACGATATCTGCCACGGGCATGTCCGTGGCAGATTGTTTTGTACCCGGGTAAAGCCCCCGGCTACCATTCTTTGATCAGTTCGTACTGTATCCTGGAGGTGAGTTCGACATTATTTCCCCAGGACTCCCCCATTTCCTTTATAGCGGCAGCCAGTTCCGGGCTTTTCTGAAATTCTTCAAAGTCCTTAGCACTGCCGAATTTATACAGCGCTATAAAGCGGGGGGCGTCTGCTGAGTCTCCTATCACCTTGTATCGGGCAGCTCCCTTAAGACCCTTAAATTTTAACAGCATGGGAATATGGACTTCGTTATACCATTTATTGAATTTTTCCACATCCTTGGGCTGGCAGCGCGTGGAAACAATGTTGATCATAGGTTTATCGGCCATAGAAGACATCCTCCTTTATAAGTGACGGCAGTTCGCCGCTTTCTGAAGCATTGGCTTTATTATACCGGAAGGCAATAGCCTAATCAACACGCCTGCGGGCAGGTCCGACTCTATTTGACTACCTATAAGGTTAATGCTAAACTCTTGACGCAAGGCCTGGTAGACTCAAACAGAGGAATATCATCACGGAAAAGGAGAAGCATCAAGATGCCTGAGAGGGATTATGAGAAAAATCTGATAAGAAAACCGGTTTATGAGTCACACGAAAATATCAAGGGGCGCCAGACCCCGCTGACCTATATGAGCCCGGAGCTCGTACCCGGGAGTCCCCTGCATATCGATTTAAGCTGGATTTATGATGTCCCCGAGCCCAATCCCCATACGCGGGAACATTCCCATGACTATGACAAAATTGTATTGTATATCGGGGGTGAGCCTGAAGCTCCCGAAGACCTTGGCGCCGAGATAGAATATTTCCTGGGCGGTCAAAAGTTCACCTTAAACCGGACTGCGGCCATTTACGTACCGCGCGGAATGAAGCACGGTCCGGTGGTCTGGAAAAAAGTTGGCCGGCCGTGTCTGGAGATGGTCATAGGGCTGGTAGGGGCTGGCAAAGGCCAGCCTAAACCGGGTCCGGGAGTAAAAAAGAGCCGGGCTGACCTGGCGAAATATGTGATTCAGGAACCGGTTTACCGGGAGAATGTCAGGACCAGGCAGGGGCCGCTGGGACCGGTGATGCTCTACATGTGCAACGATCTCATCCCGGGGGTCAACATCTATATCGATTACCTGTGGATGTTTGGAGTCCCTGAACCTCATATCTTCGAGCACTCTCATGACTTCGACGAGGTCGTTTGCCATATCGGAGGAAACCCCTACAATATCGAAGACCTGGGTGCTGAAATCAAGTTTTGCGTGGAAGGCCAACCCCTGGTCTTCAATCAGACCACCGCCGCCTATCTACCCAGGGGTACCAAACATGGTCCGTTGACCTGGAACAAGGTCGATCGGCCTCATATTCAGATGCCGATAGTTCTGGGCGCGGGCACACTGGACGAGGCAGCGCCGGCGGGGTATAAGGGAGATGAGCCTTTCTTTAAAAATGTAAAGTAGCCCAAATCAGTTGACTGGATTTTTAAAGCCCGCGGGCGGATAAGGAGTTCCCGTGAAAAAAAATAAATTGAGCCCCAGGTGCTCCAGGTGTCCCACGACAGTATGCAGCCCACCGATGGGGGCCACCAGGGCGCTCCCGCTGGACAAAGCCCCGGCTTTTTGCCCCATGAAGAACCTGCCCGCTGTGATGAGCAGGGCTTTCAAGGAATATCAAAAACCGGACGTTAAAGAATTTGCCAGACAGGCTTCCATCCAGGAGTTTGAATGCTATGAAAATACGCCCGTGGGGCGCCGGACGAGAAATACCCGCATCCGGGAGCTGATTGAGTTCGCCAAAAAGATGGGATACAAGCGCCTGGGCCTGGCCTTTTGCGCCGGCCTGCCCAATGAAGCCAGGATCCTGACGGAAATCCTGGAGAATAACGGGTTTGAAGTTGTATCTGCCAGGTGCAAGACCGGGGCAGTCCCCAAAGAAAAGATCGGGATTATCTCTCTTCCACCTATTATGCCAATTTGAACCCGCCCAAATAGCCGGGAGAGGAGTCATCTTATATCAGCCCGTGCCAGAGACAATATTCCTCATCATTGGCCACCATGCCGGTAACACCGGCGGCGGTCTGACCGGCCAGGAAAATGGCCGCTCTGATAAATTTATCCGGCGTGTCCCAGCGCTCGGATGTCTCACCCCTGGACTGGGCCCTCAAGCCTTCAGTCGCGATTCCCTCAACCGGGCGGAGTGCGTTCACGGCGATATTGTACTTGCCAACTTCGGCAGCCAGAGAGGTAGTAAAGCGGTCCAGACCGGCTTTGCTGACCCCGTAAATGATGCCGGTGAATTCGGGTGTCCGCCGGATGGAGGCTACCGAGGTGATGTTAATGATGCTGCCGCTGCGGCGTTCTATCATCCCGGGCAGGACGGCTTTGGAGCATAAAAAAGCCCCGGTAAGGTTGATCTTTAAAGCTAACTCCCAGCGTTTCAGAGTAATCTCGAGAGTGGACTGGGTCACGGCGATACCTGAATTGTTGATCAGAATATCCACCCGGCCGAGCTCGTCGAGGGTTCTCTGGACCATGGCATTGATGCTTTCCTCACTGCTCACATCGCATTTGATGGGCAGGGCAAAGCCGCCCTCTGCCCGGATAGCTTCAGCGGTCTGGTAGATGGTGCCGGGTAATTTCCCGCTTTCCACTTCAGAGCGGGCGGCGACAACCACCCGGGCGCCTTCTTTGGCGAATGCGAAAGCCAGAATTTTCCCCAGGCCTCGGCTGCTGCCGGTAATAATAGCGACCCTGTCCTTTAACTTCATGGTGTTGCCCCTTTCTTCTATTTTCCCCTCTCCTCCCTTAAAGTCAGTAAATGGCGCTACATGCTTACCTTGAAGGTCTGGGCTAACTCGGTGGTGATACTGCCGTCGATGATGTGCTCCGCTATCTCTTCATCGCTCATTTTTAAGAATTCTTTAAAGACATATTCGTTATGTTCCCCCAGACAGGGCGAAGGCCTTTTTATCTGGCGCGGGGTCTTGGAAAGAATGAAACAGGACTGCATTTCATATAACTGTTCGCCCATTACCGGGTGGACCTGAGGCACCCAATACCGGCGGTGGTTAAACTGCGGGTCCTGATAAACATCGGCCGGCTTCTCAACCAGGCTGGCCGGCACCGCGGCTTTCTGTAAGATGGTTTCCGCCTCTTCACGGGTATGGCGGAGGGTCCAATCCGTCACCAGTTTATCCAGATTATCCTCGTTGCTCTTCCTATCGGCTGCGGTCGCATACTCTTTCTGCGAACTTAAAGCCGGGCTGCCGATCGCCTCACAGAAGTTCTGCCATTGTTTTTCGTTGAGCACGGAGATCGCGATCCAGTTGTCCTCACCCCGACAGCGATAAACGCCATGCGGGGCTGCCCCGGGCAGGCGGTTCCCGTTGCGTTGCATGACCCTGCCGTTGATCTGATAGTCCATTAAGGGAGGAGCGAAAAAGTGGATCGCCGTCTCAAACTGGGACTCCTCAAGATACTGTCCCCGGCCGGTCTTGCGCCTATGGTCCAGGGCCGCAATTAAGGCCAGGGCGTTAAAGCGGGCGCAGACATAATCGGTGTAAGCCCCGTAGGGGGCTAAGGGGACTCCGTCCGGCCAGCCGCTGACTTCGGTGAATCCGCACAGATTGACTGCATTCATTCCGTAGCCGGCATAGCTGGAGTGAGGGCCGCCTCTGCCCTGCATGCTCGAGCTGAGGAAAATAATATCCGGCCTGACTTTTTTAACCTCCTCGTATCCGAGGCCCATTTTCTCCATCGTCCCCGGGGAAAAAGACTCGGTGACGATATCTGCCCATTCAATCAGCTTCCAGGCCAGCTTGCGCCCGTTGGGATGCTGCAAATCAATGCTGACACTATACTTGTTGGAATTGTGCCGGCCGTAGAACATGCTGCTGTCCGGCGTGGGCTTATTGTTGGCAAAGGGGCTGCTTCCTTTAGTGGTATCCAGACGCTTATGGGACTCTATCTTGACCACTGTGGCGCCGTGCTCGGCTAAATATCTGGAGGTCGAGGGGCCAACCACCACCCAGGAAAACTCGGCCACCTTGATCCCTTTGAAGACTTCGGCATTCATTTTTCCTTCCTTGTCGCTAAATTATTCCCTTTTCTTGCCAGGATTTAAGCTCTGAGGCGGAAAAGCCCAATTCCCCCGAGTAGATTTCCCGATTATGCTCCCCGATCTGCGGGGCCGGTCGGTTTTTGTCCAGCGGAAAATCAGTCATCCTGATAAAGGGGCCACAGTAAGTCAGTTCGGCGTTTAATGCGGGATGGGATATTTTTTGCCAGTAGCCTCTGGCTTGAAGCTGGGCATCCTCGCTTATATCCCTGGTGGTGGAAACGGGGGCGCTCAAAATCTGCCTTTTTATCGCACCTTCCTCATAGAGTTCGGCTTTGGTTTTGGTCAGAGTGAAGGCTTCGATGGCTTTTCCAACCTTATCCGCCAATTCCTGCCCCAGAGTGGAGGCGTTGTAGTCCCTGGCCCAGTCCAGGCTTATCAGCCACCCGGGGGCCTTTCCCTCCTCCTCCATCCACTTGACCAGCCTCCGCGAAGAGGAGACGAAGGGCTCATTACCGCCCTGGGCTAGAATCATAATATAGCCGTCCCGGCATTTGAAGTAGATGGGCTGTTTAACGCCGGTGCTGGGGATATACATACAGCCTCCAGCCCTCTGAAAGAGCACCCTGCTCACCCCCCACATTTGCAGGACATTCATGGTGGGAGAGGCGGCACATTCCTGCATGGAGACATCGATAAACTGGCCTTGACCGGTTTGGGCGCGATACCACAGGGCGGTCAGCGCCCCGATGGCAGCTTCAGCCCCGCCGAAAAGGCTGGCCTGTGGAAAGCTTATCCAGACGGGAGGGGTATCCGAATCACCACAGGTATACAGATATCCTCCGGCAGCCCAGGTCGTGAGGTCGCTGGCCTGATTTTGGGCCTTAGGACCCTGCTGTCCGAAGGGGGTAATGGCGGCGAAAATAATATCCGGTTTGATTTCGCAGAGATCGTTGTATCCCAATTTTAAGCTCTCCAGGTATCCCGGGGCGAAGGACTCGATCACCGCATCAGCGGTGAGGACTAACTTCTTGAATATCTCCTTCCCTTCATCCCTGGTGATATCCAGGGTGATGCCTCTTTTATTGGCATTATAGGCAAACCAGAAGAGGCTTTTATTGGGGTCCTGGATGTCTTTATAATAGGGGGCGATGCGGGAGGGGCTGCCTCCGGGAGGCTCGATCTGGATTACATCGGCCCCCAGGTCTCCCAGCAAACGGCTCCCAATCATACATCCCCGCTCGGATAGATCCAGTACGCGATAAGGATCTGAGTTTAATCTGGCTGCCTGATTGGTGAACATATTTTATCCTGCCTGATGGTTAAAGTATGGGTTTTTGGAAAGGATTTTACGATTGGAGCGGGTACGGGAATGTGATTTCGACCAACCAACCGGTATACAGGGTAAATTTTAAAATAGATTAACTAAATATGCAAACCGGAGTCTGACGCCGCCGTGATTGACAACCACAAGACTGTTGACTATTATTATTTTAATCAGATGGGGCAGCCTGGGCTGCCCGCTTGTTGGAATGAAATTTTAGCCACGTCCTGGCTCACAATATTTTTACCGCGAGCACGTTTTCCAGGGTCAAGTTAAACACCGCAAAAAGCGTGGGGTCGGGTTATTCGGCCTCGCTGACATCGAATCCAGGAAATTACCCGGGATATTATCGATAAGGAGAGCTGATAATGGAAGGTAGACTTAATGGCAAATGCGCGGTAATTACCGGAGGTGGTGGGGGACTGGGCAGGGAAACGGCCCTGGCCTTTGCCGCCGAAGGCGCCAGGGTTCTGGTGGTTGACCCGGGGACCTCCCGGGGAGGGGAGGGCTCTGATAAAGCCCCGGCAGACAGGGTGGTCGATGAAATAAAAGCTAAGGGCGGCCTGGCGGCTGCCAGCTACAATTCGGTTACTGATTTCAAGGCTGCGGAAGGGATCATCAACAGCTGCGTGGAAAAATTCGGCCGGATCGACATTCTGGTCAACCTGGCAGGGATTCTGCGGGAGAGAATGGTCTGGAATTTGACCGAGGAAGACTGGGACCTGGTATTAAGCACCCATCTCAAGGGTACCTTCAATTGCTGCAAATACGCGGCGGCCATCATGCGGAAGCAGAGGTATGGAAGGATTATCAATATCACCTCGGAGGCCTGGAGGGGAGTGACCGGTCAGGCCAACTACTCCGCGGCCAAGGGCGGAATTGTCAGTTTTACCAAATCCATAGCCAAGGAGTTGGGCGGTTATGGAGTGACCGCCAATGCGGTATCACCTCTAGCAGCGACCAGGCTGAGCATGACCGAGGAGGTCAAGTTCGGATTAAAGAAGCAGCTCGAAATGGGGGCCATTACCAAAGCTTTTTATGATGCGGCGATGAATCTGTGCGGTCCGCAGTACATCCCGCCCCTGTTCGTCTATCTGGCTTCTGACAAGGCGGCTAATATCAACGGACAGGTCTTCTTTATTACCAGAGGTAAGGTGGCCATCTACTCCGAGCCGATCGAAGAAAAGACCATCTACAAGACTAACGCCGAAGGAATGTGGACTCTGGATGAGCTGGAAAAATTCATCCCGGACTCCTTGCTGGTGGGCTACGTGAATCCAGCGCCCCCCCAGCCGCCCAAAGACAAGTAAATTGGGCTAGGTAATCGATCGATCTAACCAGGAGGACTCGATTATGGAAGAATCCTTAATTACCCCCGCCCTGAAAGATTTGATGGGCCAGGATTTGGAAAATGAGCCTTTTGAGGTGGAAAAGGGACATATCAGAAGGTTCGCTCAGGCTATCGGCGACTCTAATCCCCTGTTCAGAGACCCCGAATATGCCCGCAAAACCCGACACGGGGGCATCATCGCCTCACCAACCTTCATGATCGATATCAGTCTGAATAGAATAGCCTACGCTCTGATGGACCGCAAACCGGCCTCCACCGGATTTCTCAACGGTGGAATTGAGATTGAGTATTATCAACCCATCAGACCCGGTGACACGATCTACTCCAGGGCCAAGCTGGTTGATTTGCAGGAGAAAAGCAGCAAGCGGGGTAAATTATTATTCATGTCTGTGGAACTGGACTATCGAAATCAGAAAAATGAAGCGGTCATGAAAGTCCGCAATACCTTCATCGCTCCGCGGAGCGACCAGGAGGTAAAAAGTGGCTAAACAACTTTTTTATGATGCAATTTCAGTGGGACAATCTTTGCCGGTGCTGGTCAAGCATCCCACTACCCGTCAGCTGGTGATGTTCGCCGGAGCGGCGGAAGAGTTTTATGAGGCGCATTATGACAAGGACTTTGCTATATCCCAGGGTCTTCCGGGAGTAATGGTACACGGGATGCTGATGACCTCCTTTCTGGGGCAGTTGGTGACCGACTGGATGGGAGACGAAGGCATTCTGAAGAAATTTCGTGCCAGCTATCTGGCTGTGGCTTATCCCGGCTATGATCTGTTCTGCCAAGGAAGGGTAACCAGGAAATATTCAGAGAATGGTGAAAATCTGGTAGAGTGCGAGATCTGGCTGGAGAGGGAGGGGGGACAAAAAGTTGTCTCCGGCGGAGCGGTGGTCGCCCTGCCAACCCGCGGTTAAGGAAACCGGCAGGATTTAGAAATGCTCCCAAAAAATGTCCGCAGGAAGGGGTTCTAACGATGCAGAATTGTGCCCGTAACCCTGAGCAATATCCCCGGCTGTTTCAAAGTGGCAACATCGGGGCCTTAAAGCTCGACAACCGGATTATTATGGCCGCAATGGGCAACGCCCTGGCGGATAGCAACGGCAACGTTACCGAAGCCATGCTGGAATATTACGGGGTAAGGGCCCGGGGAGGTGTGGGTATGGTGATTACCCAGTTCGCCTCGGTCAGCCCGAGTGATATTATGCCCTACAACCTGCGCCTGGATGACGATAAGTATGTTATCGAGCTCAAGAAGCTGGTCGACGTAATTCATAAGCAGGGTGCTCAAGCGTGTATACAGCTCATGCATCCAGGGATGCTGCTTCTATTAATCAAGCCGCTCGCTCAGGGTGTGACCATCAAAGTCCCCGGCCTCACACCACGCCTGCCAAAAGACAAGCCTTTCCAGGTTATAACCCCGGATGATATCGAAAACTACATCCGGGACTTTGCAGCGGCCGCCGGACGGGCCAGGGATTCGGGAGCCGATGCAGTTGAGCTCCATGCCTGCCACGGCTGCCTGCTGGCCACCTTTCTCTCCCCGGCTATAAATCAGCGCAGCGACTCTTATGGAGGCAGTGTGGAAAACAGGGCCCGCTTTGTCCGCCGTATCGTAGAGCAGACCAAGGACAAAGTCGGTGCCGGGTTTCCATTGATGGTGCGCATCAACGGTGATGATGATGTCGAAGGCGGGGTAACACCCTCGGAAGTAGTGGAGACCGCCAGGATCCTGAGCGCGGCCGGCGCCGATGCCATCCATATCTCTTCAGGGCTGGAATACTGGTCGACTTTGATGGCACCCTCGTATCTTACACCGGAAGGGATCGTCATACCGGTCGCGGCCGAGGTGAAAAAGGCGGTCAGGGTACCGGTAATAGTGGCCGGTAAGGTCAGCCCTATACTGGCTGAGAAAACTATCTCCTCCGGCAGGGCCGATTTCGTGGCTCTGGGCCGCCCGCTCCTGGCTGACCCCGGACTGCCGAACAAACTCCGCAATGTCAACAGTGAGGAAATAGTGCAGTGCATTTACTGCAATAACTGCCTGCGGACTTCATGGCGGTCCTGTACAGTTAATCCGTTTTTATTCAGAGAATCGACCGCGCGTTTGACGCCCGCCGCTGCGGCCAAAAAGATCCTGGTCATCGGGGGAGGACTGGCGGGAATGGAGGCGGCAGTGCTATGCAAAAAGCGAGGGCATGAAGTGTCTTTATTCGAGCGAGAGCCCGAGCTGGGCGGCCAGTGGAATATCGCGGCGTCGCTT
>JAGDMY010000308.1 GCA_017860765.1 Chloroflexota bacterium
GCAAACTCTGCCATTCTGGCTGATGTTGATTGCCAATTTTGCCTTCGGTTTTACTATAGGTACTGTCCAGATCCACCTGATTCCGCACGTAACCGATATCGGGTTTACGGCTACCAGCGCCGCTGCTCTCTTTTCGGTGATGAGCGGGATCGTCATCATCGGCTGTATTGGTCTGGGCATTCTGGGAGACAGGATCGGCAACAAGTGGCTTTTTGTGGCTACCTTTGCCGCCCTGGCAGTAGCCCTGCTGTGGTTGGGGTCCATCCGCGAGCTCTGGATGCTGTATTTGTTCGCGGCGATCTTCGGACTGGCCAATGGCTCCGGATTTGCCCAGGGTTCGCCCTTAGCTGCCGTGATCTTCGGGACCAGATATCTCGGCATTATCCTGGGGGTATTAATGCTGGCCCAGGCTGTCGGGGTGGCCGCGGGAGGGTTTCTGGCGGGGTACATCTTCGATATCAGGGGCAGCTATCATCTGATGTTCCTCATATGTGGTACCTGCTGCTGCATTGCGGTATTATCAACCTCATTGCTTAAGTCGATAAAGCCAGGTGTTAAAATGAAATCCCAGCTTTGCCAGGTAGCCAGGGAATAAAACCGATGATCCGGCGCTGGCGATTCCCGGGAAATCAAATGTTAATTCCAATTGTTCTGTCCCTGTTCGTCTTTTTAGTATTCAGTTCTGGCTGCCAGACGATTCCTTCATTTCAGGCTTCTCCAGCGTCACCCAATCCTGCAAAACCGCCTGTACCCTCAGGGGAACTGAATTCTCAGAACGCGAATTCTATAGCTGTCACGGTGACCCGGGTCGTTGACGGGGACACCGTTGAGGTGAGTTTCGCCGGGACCACTTACACGGTTAGATATATCGGGATAGATGCTCCGGAAACCGTAGCCCCCAACCGGCCAATAGAACCTTATGGGCGGGAAGCCTCATCCAGGAATACGGAGTTGGTGCTTGGCAAGGCGGTGCGTCTGGAGAAAGATGTTTCCGAGACAGATAAATATGGCAGACTGCTGCGCTATGTTTATGTAGGGGATCTATTTGTAAACGCAGAACTGGTGCGCGGGGGCTATGCCCAGGCGATCAGCTATCCTCCCGATATCAAATATCAGAGTTTGTTCCTTCAACTGCAAAATGAAGCCAGAATGGCCGGAAGAGGGCTCTGGGGAATTGCCGAATGAGTATTACCTTTGTACTCTCGCCAAAGTGCTATAGAGGATTGGGGCTATTTGAGCGAATAATATAATTGCGCTGGATGAAGGAGCTTATTAAGAATCGAGGGGTTATGAAAACAGATTTTATTTTATCTCAAAAATACGCCGATCTGGGATTTGAGATGTCCCGCTTCGGGAAGGAATCCATCGCCCTGAGGCGAGAGAATAAGATTATCTTTGTCTTCAGCTCGACCATTGATGTCAGCGATGATTTTGTCAGCCGGCTTTGCGACTGCCATGTTAAACTCACCAACGGTGAAAAATCAAAAGAGCCGAGCCTTGCTTAAAGCTTGTTATATGGCATACAAAAAGCCCGCCTTGCGATAAAGGCGGGCTTAAATTTTATAAAGGAGCGTCCTTTATTTCACGATATATAGCAGCGCTTTTGCTTCGGCAACCACGGAGTCGTCCTGGCGATTTAGTCGGGCTTCAACCTCGACCGTGCGGCTGGTTTTTCTGATAATCTCTGAACTCACAATGAGCGGTTCTCCCAGGCGGGCCATGCTCTTCAGCCTGATCTCAATATTGGCTGTCACCGCATAAATACCCTGGCTAAAGAGCGACCAGCCGATTCCTTCGTCCAGGGCTGCCATCAAGGCTCCACCATGGACATAGCCCGGCCAGCTTTGATGATATTCGTTAGGAAGAAATTCGGCTTTACCGGTTTCGCCATCTTTAAAGAAACTCATTTTCAAGCTGTGGGGATTGGACTTTCCGCAGCCGAAACACATCGGGTTCCCTTTAATTTTCTCCAGGTGCAACTCTGGTATTTCCATTTTCCCTCCGGAGGTCTGGAACCTGGGTAATAACTGATTATATTCTACCTTCCATTTTGATATCAATACCTATCCGGTCTTTATACAGTTCCCTTCCATTCCGGCAGAGGCCCGGAATTGAGTTAGTCCACAGGATAACAATCTTCTAGAACTTTATATCTTCACAAGGAGGAGATTTTGCATTATATTGGTTCAAGCCCTTGAAGATGGAGAATAGTTGTGCTCGACATATGGCAGCCCAAATCCCGCCGCTCAAATATTCAAATCATGGCAGAAATGCTGAGAGTATCCAATTTTGGTGAAATGGGCAAGGCCGAGTTGTCTTCTACCGTGAATATAAGTTACTCTCAGATGCTAAGGTACCTCCGACGGCTGGAGGAATTGGGATTGGTGGGTGCCAGACTCAAAGAGAAGGGGCAGGTCAATTATCATATTACCGAAAAAGGGAAGCAGTTATTAAGCAATATCGAAAGCGTTCAAGCCCTGCTGCATAGAAATAGGGCCCCGGACGCCCTGGAAA
>JAGDMY010000309.1 GCA_017860765.1 Chloroflexota bacterium
TCCGGCTTTACCCCGTCGGGAAGCAGTCCTATTTCCCTGGGATCGCGTTTCAAAAGGAAGGACAAACCCACCACTATCCCAGCGGTCGCCAGACCCAGGATGATATAAGCCCCCCGCCAGTTGAAATTAATAATCAGGTAGGTGGCCAGGGGGGCCAGAATCACGCCGCCCAGGCCGCTTCCCATATTGGCGACACCCAGGGCGAGCCCGCGCTTTTTCTGGAACCAGCGTGAAACGAAGGCCCCAACGATGGAGAAGGTCTCGCCGGTCCCGGCGGCCAGGACCAGACTATAGGTCAGATAAAGCTGCCAGATCGAGTGGACCTGGCTGGAAAGAAGCAGGCTTAACCCTGTAAATACCCCCATCAGCGCAACCGTGAATTTCGGTCCCTTTTTATCCAGTATCCAGCCCCCGAGAACAGAAAAAACGCCGCTGAAGACCATATAGGCTGAGAATATGGCAGAGGTTGTAGCCCGGCTCAAACCGAATTCGCTTTCCATCGAGTTAAAGAAAACGCCGAACGAATGGCGGGTGCCTAATAGCGCTGCACCGACAACCAGGGCCGCTATGACAATTATCCATCCATAATAGGGCTTTTTGAGGGCTGACGGGCTGGCTGGGGAGCCCAATTTTTTATTGATAGGAATAGGAAATCCCTCCCCGGGGTTAATAGCCGGTGATATTATTATACACCTCTGAACCCTCCCTCTTCCTTTCAGCAACCTCTCGATTTTGAAGTAGTATGAAAGCATAGCCAGGAAAGTTACTCTGAGCCAGGAGGCAAAATGATGGGTAAGACTATTCGCCAGAGGGTGACCATTAAAGCCAGCCCTCATGAGGTCTATGAGGCCTTGATGGATGAGAAAAAGCATGCCGAATTTACAGAGGGAGTGGCCAGGATTAGCCGCAAGGAGGGGGGTCGGTTCTCCATATCTGACGGAGAAATAGAGGGCAAAAACCTGGAGCTAGTCCCGGATAAAAAAATCGTGCAGACATGGCGCTACAGCGATTGGCCCGAGGGTCATTTTTCTAAGGTCAGTTTTTCCCTGGAAGAGGTGGAAAAGGGCACCCGGCTGGTTTTCCTCCAGACCGATGTCCCGGATGATAAATATGAGGATATTAAACAGGGCTGGAAAGACTACTATTGGGGGCCTCTCAAAGAAATGCTGGAGCAAGCCTAGAACAGCTTCTTTAAGAGGCTGTAAATGTTCTCCAGAGAGTCCGAGATCACCCGCGTTTCGCCGATTACCGGCATGAAATTATTGTCCCCGTTCCAGCGGGGGACGACGTGGGTATGGATGTGGTCAGCGATTCCTGCTCCGGCTACCCTGCCCAGGTTCATTCCGATATTGAAATTCTCGCTATTAACGGCCTGGCGCAGGGCTCCCACCGCCCGGGTGACGATTTCATAGTGTTCGCAGCGCTCATCTGCGGTCAACTCCTCCAGCTGGCCGATGTGGCGGAAAGGCACCACCATCAGATGACCGGGGTTATAAGGAAAGGAATTCAGGATAATAAAGTTGAGTTTGCCGCGATAAAGGATGTAATTCCCGGCGTCTTTATTTTCTCGCGGTTTATCACAGAAGATGCAGCCGGGCGGATTTTTCGTGCGGATATACTCCACTCTCCAGGGTGCCCAGATCCTCTCCATGAGATTCTCCTTTCGATAAACTCACTGCTATTGTAAACGTCCTGCGCCCGTGGCGTCAAAGAATACTCTATGGTCCCCAGCTGGATTCCTGATAAAATGTAAGCAGAAATTGCCACCAATTCAAGGAGTATGAAATGGCGGAGTGCATTTTTGACCAGATTGCCTCTGGTAAAAGGCCCAGCGATGTCGTCTACCAGGATGACACCGTCATGGCATTCAAGGATATTCATCCCCGGGCTCCGGTGCATGTTCTAATCATGCCGAAGAAGCATATCACTTCGCTGGCGGATATCACTAAAGAGGACTTGCCGATAGTCGCGCATATGATGGAAGTAGCCAATATTGTGGCCAGGCAGCAGGGCACCCGGTCTTATAAGCTTGTAATCAACACGGGAGCTAACGCGGGGCAGGTGGTCATGCATCTCCACATGCATCTTCTGGCGGGCAGGCCAATACCGGGACTGGTTTAACTAAATATGCCTCCGGTATTACTGCTAAAGAGATTTTTGCGGACGGCGTTCCAGGAAAACGAGCAGACCGGCGATGCTTTTGGAATCGCAAATCTCGCCGGATTTAATCAGTCGCCGGACATCACGGGGTTTAATACGTACCGTTTGGATGCCGGCTGTATCCTCGGCATAGAGCTGGCTGGGTTTAAGGTCTGCAGCCAGGTAAAGATATAGATATTCGGTGCAGTAGCCGGGTGTAGAGTAGAAGCCGCCCATCAGCTCCACCCTGCCGGGTAAGCAGCCAATCTCTTCCTGGAGTTCACGTTTAACTGCCGCGACCGGTTCTTCTCCAGGCTCAATGCCGCCGGCGGGAATCTCCAGCAGTTCCTTCTCCACGGACTTGCGGAATTGT
>JAGDMY010000072.1 GCA_017860765.1 Chloroflexota bacterium
TTAATGGTACTGGATGCCAGGGAGCAGGGGGAGTGGGATTCCGGACATATCGCGGGCTCCCTGCATATTTATGTCGGCCACGTTGAGCAGCGGCTGGCGGACATACCCCGGGATCGGCCCATTGCGGTTGTTTGTACAGTGGGACATCGAGCCGGGATCGCGGCCAGTGTCTTGCTCCGGGCAGGTTTCTCTCAGGTATCCAATGTCCTGGGCAGTGTCGCCGCCTGGCGCCGGGCTGGATTTCCCTTGACTACCGCTTGAAGGAAGAGTAGAAATGTTAAATGAGATAAGGGAACTCCTGGACCTGGCCATGGATAGAGAAATTGTAGCGGAGGCGTTTTATATCGCCGGCCAGAGGAAAACGACCGACCCGGGAGCGGTCGAGCTGATGCGGGAACTGGCCGCTGAAGAATCCAAGCACTACCGATGTATTAAGGCTCTGAAAGAGGACGGCCTGAACAGCCAGAAATTGCCACCCGGGAAACTCGCCGATCTGATGCTGAGCGAATATCTGCTAGACACACCGATTTCTGAGGCTGCTACTCTGCAGGATGTCATTACCGCAGCTATGAAAAGGGAACAATATTCGCAGGAATTTTATGCCAAAATGACGCAACTTTCAGAAAATAAAGCTTTCCAGCAGCTTTGTGAGAGGCTCATGCAGGAAGAGCGCAAACATAAGGCGAAGCTGGAAATATTTTACGACGATTTCTTTTATAAAGAGAATTAGAGGCAATGGCCTGGAGCGCCCGAGATAAATGAGACATGATGCAGACTAGAGGGCGAGGCTGGAGGGCAGAGGAATGGTGATGCAATTGACCCTTCGAGAGGTACTGGAGGAGGCCATCCACAAGGAAACCTTGTCCCGCTTTCTCTATATCGGTTTGCGGCAGAGGGTCAAGAACCAGGCCAGCAAAGATGCCTTCCAGGCTTTAGCCGATCAGGAGCAGGTGCACCAGCAGGTCCTGGAGGACTATTTGCACGGCAGAATGAAAGAGAGCAGTCTTAACCTGGATCTGGTGGTTGACTATAAAATCGCCGAGTGCCTTGACCAACCTGAAATATCTCCTTCGATGGAGCTTAAGGATGTCTTCCTTCTGGCTGCCAAAAGGGAAGGGGCTTCCCACCAGCTCTATTTCAATCTGGCGGCGATACATCCCAATGGACAAATCAAGCATTTGCTGGAACACCTGGCGGGACAGGAACTCGAACACAAAAGGCGCGTGGAAACTTTGTATACAGAAGTAGCCTTCCCCCAGACAGATGGGGGATAGCATGGCTTCAGAGAGTAGTCAGCATGAACATTCCCTTGAACCCGCCCAGTTTCTGGTGGAAAATAGCGGACTGCTGCCCAGGGGGCGGGTGCTTGATATTGCCATGGGGTCCGGGCGAAACTCGATCTACCTGGCCAAGCTGGGGTTTCAGGTTGAAGGCGTGGATGTGTCTGCTGAGGCGGTGCAAAGCGCACTCGAGGCGGCCCGGAACAGCGGTGTGACAATCCGCACCCGGGTGGCTGATCTGGAGAAAAGCTATCAAATCGAACCCGCGGCCTACGCTGCGATCGTTTGCTTCAACTATCTCCAGCGTTCGCTAATACCCCGGATAAAGGATGGCTTAAAAAAAGGTGGTGTGGTGGTCTACGAGACTTTTATTATCGACCAGGTTCAATTCGGACACCCCAGAAACCCCGATTTTTTGCTGCAGCACAATGAGCTTCTGAATCTGTTCCGGGATTTTCGCTGCCTGCGCTACCGCGAGGGGATTTTCGATAACCGTAAAGCCATCGCCAGCCTCTTAGCCGAAAAGGTTTGAGGTGATTTCATTATACTACTTCCGCGGAGCATCCCCCTGGATGGGAACGTTAAGGGGGACCTGGGAGCCGGATTGAGCCCGGAGCCTTTCCCATTCTTCCCGATAGATTACCATTAACAAAAAAGTGTGCTCTTCTCTGACTACCTGTCCGCACTCATTGAAGCCGCATTTTTTGAAGCATTTTTGGGCGCGGACGTTCCAGGTGAGGGTGGTTAGATAGACCCTTTCAAGATTGGTCCGGGTAAAAATATGATCCAGAAGCAGATTGACGACCTCAGTCCCGTAACCCCGGTTCCAATAATCCCGTTTGCCTATCATGACGCCCAGTTCTGTTTTGCCTTCAATAGCATTAACGTTGTAATAAACGCAATTCCCGATATGCTCGCCTTGCAGGGTTTCCACTGCGAACTCATGACGGCTGGAACTGGGATAGCACAGCTCAAAAGAATATTCCGAAAGGTATTGCTGGTAGGTCATGGTGAGAGCGGCGGCGGCATCCAATTCCGCCAGATCGGGATCGGTCTGCCAGGCATAATCATCTTTGGCATCTGATAGCTTTTTGCCGCGGAGTTTAATTCTTTTACCGTCAGTCATTTCAACCGCCAGTAAGAAAATGCCCTAAAGGATAAAGGAGTCCTCTTCTGTATCGATCTGTTTTAGAGCCTGCTCGGCAGCTTCACTGATAATTTCATCCGGGCTCTTGAGGCACTTGAGTAAATACTGTTTGGCTTTAACACCGCCAATTTTACCCAGGGATTGGATAGCTACCTGCTGGACCTCCGGGTCTTTGTCCTGGGTGAGTTTGATCAGCGGGGTAACAGCTTCTTCATCGCAAATCTCTCCACAGGCTCCGGCGGCTTCATAGCGGGTCTCTGAACTGGGGCTGGACATCTCTTTTATCAAAATGGGAATCCATCCGGAATTGCAATTTCTTCCCATGGCATAAAGAGCGCTATTTTTTATTCTGGCATCCTGGCTGGTATAGGCTTCCTCGATCGCTTTTTTGACTTCGGGTAAAGACAGGGGGGCGGCGGCTTCCAGGGCGCGGCGCCACACCTCCCGGGGCTTGTTTTTATCAGCCAGTATCGCCAATAAAGCCTGTGACACGCGCCCGGTGCTGTAGGGCCCCAGCTTTTTTAGGTCCGCCAGCATGGCATATTTGCCCAGAGCTTTAGCGGCGGCTGCCTGGACTCTTTCAGAACTATCCTCATTAAGCATTTTGATGAAAGGTGTTATTAAAGTGGTCTCCTCGTTTTCCCACAGGCCCTCGATGGCTTTGACCCGGACTTCAGCGTCAGCATCCTTGAGACCGTTTTTGAAAATATTATCGAAGTTCAGCTCGAAGTTCTCTTCCGCCAGTTCCACCAGGCGATTGATTACTTTTCTGCGCCTGTCTACTTCGATGCCGGGCCAGGCCCGGGTAAAAAAGTTCAGTTCATCGTTATACAGGTTGGATAAATCCGCTAAACTGGAGTTCGCCAGAGGTTTGGCGGTATCGGTCAAGTCCTCCATGATCTGTTTAATGTTAGAGGGTGCTGCCTCCATAGCGTTACGGTCCCTCCTCCTCTTCCTCTTCCTCTCCGTCTTCCCCCTGGCCTTGCTCCCAGATGGGCTGGGTAAAGTAATCGATATACTGGCCCATGGCTTCGGCGGCGGCCTGTTTCATTTTCTCCCGGGCCTCCTCGGCCAATCTGGCCAGTTCAACCAGGTCTATTTCAATATCCAGCATGCGGGACAGAGTCCTGAGTACCGCCAGGGCCGCCATCGGGTTCGGCATGCGTGAGGCGTACATGGGTACCTCTCCCAACAGACACATGCCATCGATTTCTCTCTCTTTGGCCACACCCAGCAGCAAACCATTCAGTCCCGCAATCTGCAGATTTCCCTTTTGCTTCAAACTCAGCTTTTTCAGCTCCTGGACCATCGACGGGTTGGTAGCGACTCCCCACACTTTAGGCTGCTCGGTATGATGGATCCGGGTGAGTGCGGCGGCACAGGTATAAACTCTTTTAACGTGGAATCTCAGGGCCAAGTCCAGGATACAGTTGGCCAGCTCATATCCCTTCGCGGAGGGCTGGTCGTCTCCGATGAATAGCACCAGATCGCTGCCGCCTTTCTTATCGTTTTTACGGTAATAAAATTTGCTCTGCGGAAATTGAGGGGCTTCAATGATGCTATCTTCCACCAGAACCCCTGTGGGATCAAAAAAGCTGGCAGGGTCGATTTCTGCCAGGTCTTTAAAATTCAATTTGGTAGTTAAATAGGTAGAAATAATTATGGCAACATTGCCTACTCCAGGCCAGGCGGCCAGGAGATTCGGCGTATTTAGCCTGGGATGGGCCATTACCTTGATTACATCTCTCATTTTCTTTCTCGATATTATGGATACTATCTTGAGATCAGGGAGATCGGGTTAAATTTAGGCCAACCCGATCTCCAAATTCATTTAGTACTATTTTACATTATATCCATGCGTTAGGCTAATAAGAGAGTGAGCTTATTTGCTGGTCACAGAGAGGGCGGGGCAATAAATATGCGGGGTATATATTCCGCCGCCCACCCATTTGGCCTCTCTGCCCAGCGCCACAATATTTTTTAAGACCTGATAAACGTTGCCGGAGACCATGGTATTTTTAACTCTGCCCACTATTTTACCATTTTCAATTTTAAAACCCAGAAGGACATTGCCGCTGAAGTCGCCGCCCAGGATGTTTCCCTGCTCGGCGCCCATGAGCTGCTCAATTAATAGTCCTTCCTGGATGTCCTGGACCATTTCCGCAAAGGCAGCTTCCCCGGGGCTGATCACAAAGGCACTGGCTGAAGGGGCCAGCAGCCCTCCCCGGCCACGGCTGCCGCTGCCAGTACTTTTAGTTTTCGCCTGCCCGGCAGTCTGCAGGTCGTAGAGAAAATTGCGAACCACGCCATTTTCAATAAGGGGAGTACGCTGGCTGGGAACTCCTTCGTCGTCGCAGGGGCGGCTGTTGGGGGCATAGTCTATTCCAGGATCATCAAAGACTGAAAATTTGGCATCGAAAACGGTCTCTCCCAGGCGCTTCCCGACCGGAGAGGCGCCTTGCAGGACGGTCTTGCCGTTGAATGAGGCGGCCAATGAGGGAATAAAAGCGCTGGCCACCCCTTCCGGAGTAAAAATAACAGGCAACTGGCGGCTGGGTACCGCAGCCAGATGACGGGCCAATTCGAGCTGGTTGAGTACCGTCCCGGTGATCGTTTGCACATCCCTCAAGGGATGGCAGGACTCCTGGCCATCGCCGACAAAAAGCATATCCGTGTCGCGGATCAGCGTGCCCCCCACCCCTAAACCGAAAGTGGTCTTCCGGTATTGGGCCTGGCCGCCGCGAGAGTTCAGGAGCTGGATGGAGGCGACCTCTTTTGAGACCCCGGCATCGCACTGGAGGGCGGGAGTACTTTGCAGGAGGGGGTCAATTAATTTTTGTCCCAGGTCGATCATCTCCGCGATGGTCACGGATTCCACTTCCGGGTCGACTATTTTGACTTCCGGGAAATGACTGGCAGAGGGAAAATCGAATGCAGCAGGCAGGCCAAACGGGGCCGTCTCCACCGCCGCATCTACCAGCCTCTGAGCATCTACCTGTCCGCTGGCTGCGGCATAGCCGAGCCTGCCATTTTTAATAATGCGCAGAGATACACCCGTGCTCCCTTTGCTCTGGATAGCTTTCAGGTGGTTGGCCTGAAAGTGTACGGGTGTTTCTTCGGAGGTGATCCAAAATACCTCAGCTTCCTCGGCTACCTGGCGTGCTAGATCAAGGATCTCTTCCATTATCGGCCTCCAATCAGACAATGTTGAATTCTGATATGAGGGCTGCCATTCGAGACGGGTAGAGGAGATTGCCCTGCCTTGCCGCAGCCGCCCCCCTGGTTCATATCCAGATCATTGCCTATGGCATCGATGTTCATAAGGGTGGTAAATAAATTGCCGGTGAGGACCACCGGCCGGACCATTTCAGCCACCTCGCCGTGGCGGATCATATAGGCTTCTCCGGCGGAGAAAGTAAACATCTCCATGCTGGTGGTGCCGCCGTACCAGTTCTTTACATAAATACCCTCCTGTATACCGGCGATCATGTCGCCGAAGGAGATTGAGCGGGGTTCGATATAGGTATTGGTCATACGAACAATGGGAGGGAATCGGTAGCTGATAGCGCGGGCATTGCCGGATAGCCTTTCATTCATCCTGGCAGCGGTTTCCCTCGAATGGAGCCTGCCTGTCAGGATGCCTTCTCTTATGAGGTAGGTCTTTTCCGCCGGGATGCCCTCATCATCATATTTATAGCTGCCGCGGAGACCCGGTACTGCAGCCCCATCTACCACATTAAGCTCGGGGCCGCCGAATCTCTTACCCAATTTCATAATCTCCCGCAGCTGCGGATTCTCGTAAACATGATCAGCCTCAGATAAATGACCGAAGGCCTCGTGGATGAAGACTCCGGCCAGGATAGGGTCCAGGATAACAGTGTATTCTCCACCTTTGGCCTGGGGTGCCGCAAGCATTTTAACCGCGTTCTGGGCCATTTCCTTAATTGGATCATGCAGGCCTTTTAGCTGATTGAAGTCTCCAGAGCTGCCCAAACTTAACCCCACCTGCTGGACTTCGCCACCATCCGCCGCGATGGCTGCTGCGCGCAGGGTAACATCTGCCCTTTCCTGCTCGATGAAGCTGCCGGCGGAATTTAGGTAGTGATATCTCCGAAAGCCATCGCTGTACCCGATAATAGAGGTCTGAATTTTGGGGGTGCTCCAGATGGCCTGGTTATACTGGTCCAGAAGTTCTTTTTTCTCAGCCAGGGGTACGCCCACCGGATTTTGTCTTATTCCTCCTGTCACGGAATCTACTATTGGCGGGTATGGATTTATGCTGGCCTCACCGCCGCTGACAAATCCGGCCTGCTCTACAGCCTGTCTGGCCTTGGCCTCCAGATCCTCTAAACTATTGAAACTGACAAAACCCCATCCTCCTTTGACCAGGGCTCTGATATTGCCTCCTATGGCGCTGGTTTTATCGGTGGACTCCAGGTCCCGGCCCCGGTAGGTGAGGTGGCTCGACTGACTTTCTTCAAGGTGGACCTCGATGTATTCAGCGTCGTATCGGGAAATTATCCCGGCCAAGTGTTGACCGGCCTCTTTAATGTTCATAATCCTTACCTCTGGCTGCTAAATAGCATACTAATTTAAATGATATGCTGAAATAGGCCGCTTATCAAGGAAATGAGACTGGCGTGGTCCACTTTGGGTATCGGCGGGGTGGTCAACTTTACTTGAAGTCAGAGTTGGACTAGTATGGTGATAGTGCCACCTGGCAGGACCTCTGCCCGAGGTCCTCTCGAAGGAACACTGAATGTCCGAACTTTTCGGAATGCACCCGAACGTCTTTTACCTCGGTCTCACCAGCCTCTTAAATGATTTTAGCAGCGAGTTGATTTTTACTCTTTTGCCGCTTTTCCTGACTAATATCCTGGGAGTATCCACCCTTATCGTCGGCCTGATCGGGGGAATTTCTGGAAGCGCAGACTCTTTGTTCAGGATCTTTAGCGGCTGGTATAGCGACAGGATAGGCAGCCGCAAAAACTTCGCCGTATTGGGATATGCGATATCCGCCGTGGTCAAACCCTTCATGTTCCTGGCTGCCGCCTGGGGAGTGGTGACCGGCATCCGCTTTGCCGACCGTATGGGTAAAGGCATCCGCAACGCCCCGCGTGACGCTTTGCTGGCGGACTCCCTTTCCTCAACAGAAAGGGGCAAGGGATTCGGCCTCCAGAGGGCCATGGATACCTCCGGGGCAGTGGTGGGCCTGGCCGTGGCAGCTCTCATCATTTATCTGGTCCAGGGGAATGCTGCCAGTCTAGAAATTCCGACCTTTCACTGGATGGTGATCGTTGGCGTCATTCCCGGAATTCTCGGCATTCTGGTCCTGGTCTTCTTTGTCCATGAAGCCAGGAAAGGGAAAAAGGTGGTAGTCTCAGATCAACCTGCGACCACAATTACGGGCGGTTTCAGCAGTCGTTTTAAGATTTATCTGGCGATCCTGGGTGTTTTTACGCTGGGCAATACCAGCGATTTCTTTGTCATCCTGCGTGCTCAGAACCTGGGAAATTCATTGATTTACGTAGCCCTGATTATGGTGATGTTTAATGTGGTATACGCTGGGGTTTCCACGCCGGCGGGTATTCTTTCGGACAAACTGGGCCGCCGGGGGCTCTTGATAACAGGCTGGCTGCTGTATGCGGCGGTCTACGCGGGTTTTGCGGTGGCCAATACGCCCTGGCATGTCTGGGTACTATTTGCCTTTTACGGGATTTACTACGGAATAGTGGAAGGTGTCAGCCGGGCTTTTGTGGCCGACCTGGTCCCCCTGGAAAAGCGAGGTACGGCCTACGGCTGGTACAATGGAGTGCTGAGCATGGCGCTTCTGCCGGCTAGCCTGATCGCAGGATGGCTATGGGAAGCTATTAGTCCCGCTTCCACCTTCTACTTCGGAGCCGGCCTTGCGTTTATTGCTGCGATGGGGGTGTGGGCTCTGTTAAAAGAGAAAAAGACCATCTGATTCATTTATAATCATAAATTCCCTTTAACAGTTGCTCATAAACCTGGTTGGGATTGATCCCCCTGGCAGCCAGCTTTTTCCCGAAGCCTCCTTTATTGAAGTGGTCGACCATCCAGTTCTGGATTTTTAACATCGATGTCTCATCTCTGAGTTGGGTCGCCACGGAAATGGCGGAGGCATAGTCTTTCAGGTCGCCCGGGCGGATTACTTTGCGCTGGAACTCCCGGGATAATTCAGCAGGCATCAGGGCAGTGGCTTTTTGATAGTTGCTCTTGAGAATCTCTAAAACATCCGTCTCCTGGAAGGCCATATCCTTTCTCCTTTAATCGAACATAAAGCAGCCTTTAAGCAGCCTCCCGTAGATTTCTTCGGGATGAATGCCGGCCGCAATCAACTTTCTATTAAAAGAGATCACCGCCACTTTGCGGCCGATCTTTCTCATGGTGAGTCCGGTAGAGGCAGACCCTTCGAACTCCGTGGTCGTGCGGATAAAGGGCGCCAGGTCTTCAACATCGGCCAGCGGCAGGGCTTTGAGGCAAAATTCCTCCTGAAGGTCGGGAGGTAGCGACTTTAACACCGGTTCGTAATTAAGGCGAATTTTTTGTAAAATCTCTTCTACGGTCAGCATGAATTACCTTCCTTTACTCCAAAAGCATATTGTCAATCAAGCGGGTCCGGCCGAATTTCACTGCCAGGGATACGACCGCCGGAGGCTCGGCTTTGGCCAGTTCCCGGAGGGTCAGGGCATCAGCAATACTAACATATTCAATATTCCCCAGAGGCATCTGGCGGATAAGGTCCACCATCGCCTGGCGGAGCTTCTCAGCGTCTTTTTCACCTTCCAGCCACATCTTGCGGGCCGTCATCAGCGACTGGAATAGTACCGGGGCCTGTTGGCGCTCGTCAGGGCTGAGGTAGATGTTGCGGCTGCTCATGGCCAGCCCATCGGACTCGCGTACCGTGGGCACGATGACCATCTCCAGGTTCATATTCAAGTCCTGGATCATTTTTTTGATTACCAGGCACTGCTGGACATCCTTTTGACCGAAATAGGTGCGGGTGGGTGCGACTATGTTAAATAATTTGGCAACTACGGTGGCTACCCCCCGGAAGTGTCCGGGCCGGATGGCTCCCTCTAGGCGGTCCGTGATCTGTAGGACCTCTACCCAGGTGTTATAGCTTGAGGGGTACATTTCACCCGGCGGAGGGAGAAAAACGTAGTCGGTATGGCCCAGGTCCAGCATGGCGAAATCGCGCGGATAGTCCCGCGGATAGCGGTCAAAGTCCTCACCGGGACCGAACTGGGTGGGGTTAACGAAGATACTGACTACTGTGAAATCATTGGCCTCGCGAGAACGCCTGACCAGGGTCAGGTGGCCTTCGTGGAGATAGCCCATAGTAGGGACAAAGCCCACGGTCCCTTTCAAATCACGGCGGACTTTCTTCATTTCTGCCACAGTCTGGATTACCTGCATGTATTTTCCTCTTGGGCTTTCTTTTTTACGAGGCACTCTCTGGACGTCGATGCCATCCAGCCGGGGAGGAACGACACCATAATCCTCAATGTAAAAATATGTTCTGGCCTAATAGTATAACAATGAGGGACTGGCTAGCAAGGGGAAGGCGGGGTGCGGGTAAGGATAATAGCTGGAAAACATTTATCATTTTTAAGGTTTACCCTGATGGTCCGGGCAGCATAGCCGGGGTACTCCAGCTTTAGTAAATATTTGCCTGAGTCCAGGCCATCGAACTCGAAATTGCCGTAGGAGTTAGAGGTAGTTTCAGCCGCTATTCCGGCTGAGTTTAAAGTTATGGTTACACCCCGGGCGCATTCATCCGTATCCCCGAAGACAACAGCGCCGGCCACGAAGTATTGCGTCATCTTGTGCAGGTCGCTATAAAATATCGCCGGCCCGGTTTTCCATTCAGGATGGGATACTGCGGCGTTTGACGATTTCAATAATTTCGATACCTCGCTGCCGGGATCATCCAAATCGCCAAAGATCAGCGCACCGCTGGGGCAAGCCTGTACACAACGCGGCGTCTTGCCATTTTCAATCCTGTGCGTACAGAAGGTGCACTTTTGCGGAAGCTGTTTTTCTTCATTCCAGTAAATAACGCCATAGGGGCAAGCTTTCCGGCTGAGGAGCTGCTTCTGGCCAATGGCCCGCTGCGGGTCAATAATCACTATTCCATCGGGCCTCTTATAAACGGCCTGGTCTCTGGCAGCTTTCACACAGGGGGCCTCTGCACAATGCATGCAGAGCAAAGGCATATAGGCCACTTTGGTATAGGGGTGCACCCCGCGCTCATTTTTAAGGATATTCATCCAGAAATGGTCGAATTTCGGCTGTGCCGCGCTATAGGGGAGGTAATCGTTACCCCAGTATTCATCTTTACAGGCGGCGAAACAATTATAGCAGCCGGTACATCTCGAGATATTTATGGCCATACCATAGCGGGACATTTCTACTGCGCTCTCCATCTTTTTAAATCAATCAGGCAGGAGTTCGGGGCTTGACCGCAGGCATTTCGGGAGATGAACCGATGCGGCGTTATGAGATTGATGCAGCCGCCTCTGTCTGTTGACTCTCCGGGTTGGCCGGCGGGCTCATAGACAGAACAGGACTCATAACAATGGGTTACTCCGGGAGGTACCCGCTCGGTGACCTGAGCAGACAGCAGCACCGCTCCCCTGTTGTTGAAAGCCTTGACGATGTCCCCGGTCTTAATGTTGCGCTTCCTGGCATCCTGAGGGTTAATCCGTATTACCCAGTAATAATGGCCGTCCCTGGCTTTAACCCGGTGCTCGGGCTGGGTATCCAGGCCGGCTTTATCGGGCAGGGCTTGCATCGCGCCTCCGGCGGGACCGGGGTCCGGAGTATCCTTATCGCGGCCCTCCGCGAACCATCTGAGGGCTGGAGTTGGCCGATAGTCTCCCGGCAAGGGTACTACAAAATAGCCTTTCCTCTCGAACTCCTCCCAGGAGATATATTTCGGGAGGTCGCTAGCCCGGAACATGCGTTTTACCCAATCCAGGTCAGTCAAGCCGCCTCCGGTATATTTATCGAAGAAGCCCAACCTTCCGGCTACCCGGGAAAAGATTTCGTAATCAGATTGGGACTCTCCCAGGGGTTCAATGCATTTTTTCTGGAATACAATAACGCGGCGATTGAGGCCGGAATTTTTATGTATTCCGTATCCCTGAGGGCTGGCCCACTCTCCGATATCCCAGCGCTCGAAATTGGAACAAGCCGGGAGTATCAGGTCAGCGAATTGGGCTTCGCCTTCGAAATAGACGGACTGGTTGACCACAAACTCCAGCCTGGGACTGCGGTACATCTTAATCCAGCGGTTGGTGTTGTTCATGGTCCCGATATAAGACCCTCCATATCTCCAGAACATCTTAATATCGGAGAACCCGTCTTCGGGATATTTATATTTTTTAAATTGGGCTTCAGTACGTTCTCCGCAAAAGCCCTTCCCCCGCCATTCCGCGTGCCCCTCTAAGATGCATTCCGGGGTGAGAATGCGGGGAATATGGGCACATTGAGCGTCGTTGAGGGTATTTTTCACCGGCTGGGGCACCATTCCCCGGGTTATCAGTCCACCGCCGCCTACGATGCCACCTTCAGTATAGCCCGGGAAATAGAAGGCAGCATTGAAGGGCACACCCTGGGTGGTAGAGTAGATATTGCTGCCCGGTTTGCCCAGGCCCTGCATGGCAGCCAGCAGGACCATCATTCTGGCCCATTCCGTCCCATAGGCCGCGCGGCAGGCGCCGCCCCAGCCACCCACTCCCCCGGCGGCCAGCATAGTCTTCTGGGTACCCCATTCCCTGGCTAACACCTTGATCTCGCGGGCTGGCAGGCGGGTCTCTTTTTCTGCCCACTCAGGGGTCTTGGGAATTCCGTCCTCCCGGCCGAGGAGGTAGTCTTTCCATTTATCAAAACCGAAAGTGCGTTTCCCGACATACTCTTTATCATAAAGGTCTTCCGTGACCCAGACATAGGCGATAGCGGCTGCCAGGGCGGCATCGGTGCCAGGCCGGGGAGCGAACCATTTGTCTGCCAGATTTTGGGCGGTGAAATTATAAAAAGGATCTATGAAAACCATTTTGATGCCCAGTTCCTTCAACCAGAAGCGTCTCAAGGTGGACTCCGTCCCACCGTAAATGCCCGAGGTAGCCTCAGGATCAGCGGACCAGAAGACCATCATGCGGGTGTTCTTCAAGGCATCTTCCAGGAGGTCATATTGCTCGGAAAGACCTAATCGCCAGGCATAGCCCCAGGCGTGCATAGCACCCCAGTGCCAGCCTTCCCAGCTGTCCGGATTATGCTCGACCATCATCGCCCCCAGGATTGCCATAAACCGTCCGTGGGAACTGAACCGGTAGCCGATATTGCCCCAATTGTGGTGTGAAGATGGAGTAGAAATGATTGCCCCCGGCCCGCAGGTGGTCTGAATCCGGCCTATCTCGCTGGCGAGAATATCCAGAGCTTCGTCCCAGCTGATTTCCCGGTAGCCCGACACCCCGCGGTTTTGTGCCTGGCGATCGCCCTGGGGATTGAAGTCCTT
>JAGDMY010000073.1 GCA_017860765.1 Chloroflexota bacterium
TCGCCATATTGATCATACTTCTTGCGCTTTTCCACGTCCGAGAGAACTTCATAGGCCTGGTTGATCTCTTTAAAGCGTTCCTCGGCAGCCTTATTGCCCGGATTAACGTCTGGATGATGCTGGCGCGCCAGGCGGCGGTAAGCTGCTTTGATATCTTTATCCGTCGCATTGCGGTTGATCCCCAGTATCCGGTAATAGTCTTTGCCAGCCATTTTTTTAAGCCTCTCTTATATTCTAGTCCAGCCTGTCTATCGAATAATTCTCTAATATACTTAATAATTAAATGTTAAACTATTTAATAAATAATGTCAAGAGCGCTGAAGGTTGGTAGAATAGCCGGTCACCCTTGTTTCTCGCCTTTTTCCAGGTTACGCAAAGGGGGCTTCTACAAAAATTCAGGAGGTCTGACTACCAGCGAACTCACGCCTGGGCCGCAATGCTGGAATAAATATCCAGGAATTGCTTTAATATGCGGGCTGTCGCTCCGGTTATCCGTTTGCTGTTATGCGTGTAAGTATAGGGGACAAGCTGCCGGCCACCCAGAACTTCCACAGGGGATTCTGTGCGGCAGCCTGACTGTAATAAAGCCAAAATCGGCACTTGAATTATCTCGGCAATCTCATAATTGCTCACAGTAAATACATACCCAGGAGAGATAAAACCCACAAAGGGCGAAATAATGTAGGGGGAGCCTCGAGTCAGTATATCGTCCAGTTGGCCCATGATTTCCACATCGCCGGGATCCAGCCCGATTTCTTCAAAGCTTTCCCTCAAGGCGGTATTTAGCAGCGTTCCATCTCCCTGATGGTAGCCGCCTCCCGGAAAGGATATCTCACCTTTGTGGTGGCGGACCAGTTCGGTACGCTGAGTAAAAAGGATATAGGGCTGTTCCTCTTGAAAATAGATTGGAATCAGCACCGCTGAGGGAATCCGGCTGCTATCCGAGATATGTGCCACCGGCCTCTTGGAGAGCGTCTCTTTCAATTTCAATTTGATATTTCGGGAACTCAAACTATCAGTCAGGCTTGTTTCCTTTCTTAAGAACCCTGCAAAAGCGTCTCTTATTATTCTATTATAAACTCTTAAGCCTCTGCATCTCATCCCGCTTGTCCCACTTGCATTTAAGACCGTCTGGTAGTATTTTGGTTTTATATGCCCAAACTGAAACCGGAGCCTTTTGTCATCGAGATAAACGAGCAATTCAAACATGCTCTGGATATTATAGAAAACACCCCCAAAAGCGCCTTCATTACCGGACGGGCCGGCACGGGCAAATCCACCCTGCTGGACTACTTCCGCCGCAATACCCGCAAGAGAGTGGTAGTCCTCGCTCCCACGGGCGTCGCCGCACTCAATGTCAAAGGCCAGACCATCCATTCTTTCTTCAAATTCAAACCCAATGTGACCTTGTCCATGGTTAAAAAGCTCCAGGCTGCCGCCGAGGGTGGAACCATCTATCAGAAACTGGATGCCATCGTCATCGATGAGATTTCCATGGTCAGGGCTGACCTGCTGGACTGTGTAGATAAATTCCTGCGGCTGAACGGGCCCTCCCCTGAAGAGCCCTTTGGCGGTATTCAGATGATCTTCATCGGTGATCTATATCAACTGCCGCCGGTCATTACCAGTTTAGAAAAAGCAGAGTTCAAACAGCTTTATAAGACCCCTTATTTCTACAGCTCCAGGGCCTTCGATGGGTTGAATATGGAATTTATAGAGCTGGAAAAGATCTATCGCCAGCATGACCCGGAATTTATCCAGCTCCTGAACACTGTCCGCAATAAATCGATTACCTACGCAGGCCTGGAGTTGTTGAACCAGAGGTTTAATCCCACCTTCGAACCGCCGCCGGGCGATTTTTACGTCTATCTAACCACCACTAACGAATTAGCTTCCACAATAAATAAACGCCGTCTAAGTCAGCTGGATAGTCCGCAGCGCACCTTTATCGGCGAAATTGAAGGCGATTTCGGCGACGAATATCTGCCCACTGCGATTGAGCTCCAGGTAAAAATAGGCGCCCAAATCATGATGCTGAATAATGACTCCGACAATCGCTGGGTAAATGGCACCCTCGGTGAAATCACCGGAATAACCCGGGATAAGAATGGCGACTGCCTTATCATCGCCGGGCTGCCGGACGGTGAGGTAGAAATTGAGCCCTTTACCTGGGAAATATATCGTTTCCAGGTAAAAGGAGGAACATTACAGTCTGAGGTCGTCGGCACCTTTACTCAATACCCCCTGATGCTGGCCTGGGCCATCACTATCCATAAGAGCCAGGGCAAGACCTTTGAAAAGGTGGTCATCGATATCGGAAAGGGCACTTTTGCTCATGGTCAACTCTATGTAGCCCTGAGCCGCTGCACCACCCTGGAGGGCATCGTCTTGAGAAGACCAATTCTGAAAAAACATATCTGGACTGATTTTCAGGTGATGGACTTCCTGACCCGCTACCAGTATCGCAAATCGGAAAAGCGCCTTTCTCTCGATGATAGACTGGAAATAATCCGGCGCGCTATTAAGAATGCATCTTTATTGAGGATTACCTACTTGAAACCCACTGATGAAAAATCGGAAAGGACTGTCCGGCCGCATACCGTGGGAGAAATGGAATACCAGGGCAAAACCTACCTGGGACTGAGAGCGTTTTGCCTGAAGAGAAACGAGGACCGCACCTTCCGAGTTGACCGTATTCTGGATATCAAGGAGATGCCAGCCGCGGAGCAGGAGTTGGCGGGGGATTAGATTAGCCTGAAGGTTTGAGGCTCCAGTTCCAGGCTGATATCCAGGGCTTCGTAAGAATGCGTCAGGGAGCCAACCGAGATAAAGTCTACCCCCGTCTCGGCCGCCGCTCTTACATTTTCCAGATTAACTCCCCCCGAGGCTTCAACTTCCGCTCTCCCGGCGATAAGTTCCACGGCCCGTGTCATTTCCATCGCCGGCATATTGTCCAGCATGACGATGTCCGCCCCCGCTTCTACAGCGTCTATCGCCTCCTGGATAGTCCGGGCTTCAGCTTCAACTTTTAATTCAGGCGGAGCTCCTTGCTGGGCCTTGCCAACGATTTCTTTGTAGCTCATTCCCAGGGCCCGGAGAGCTGCGATATGATTATCCTTAATCAGGATGGCATCATTAAGGTCCAGGCGATGGTTTCTTCCACCACCCATCCGCACCGCATATTTTTCCAACAATCTTAACCCCGGGGTAGTCTTGCGCGTATCGGCGATGTCCACTCCCAGATCACGGACCCGGGACACGTAGCGGGCAGTAGTAGAGGCGATTCCGCTCATTCTTTGTATAAAATTTAAAGACACCCGTTCGGCTTTGAGAATACTGCGAACGGTCCCGGAAATCATTAGAGGAACGTCGCCGAACTTCACAGCCGTCCCATCCTGAATCTGGACCTTTATTACCAGGTCAGGATCAACTGTCTTAAAGACCTTTTCAGCGACCGTGGTACCGGCGATTACTCCTTCTTCTTTGACAAGCATATAGGCCTTGCCCTGCAAATCGCAGGGAATTAAGGTTTCACTGGTGACATCACCCCTCCCCACATCCTCGGCCAGAGCCATTTCTATTATCCTGGCCAGATAGTCCTGCGGCAACACTTCTTCCAATCTACCTTTTTTCTTCACCGTTTCTCCTTCCGGGTCTTACAATCTTGAAGGGGTGTACGATTAGAAGGTGGTCCAAACTTAACGCTATTATATACTATATGTACCCCTTTTTACATATTCTGGACTCTTTGCCACAGATTTTCCTGAGTCCGTATTATAATAAAAGATGAATACAATTTAATCGTGGCATAGGCGCATGGGGGATAGCACCGTTCAGAAACTTTTAGCACTGGCTGAAGAGCTCGCCAGCAAACAAACCGATTCCGAGCTGAATAAGGCTGCCGATATTCTACTTCATCTCATAAATACGGGCTGTGAAGACCCGGAAATCCTTGTTCGCGCGGCTACTTACTTATTGCAGGGTCCTCGCAGGTCAGAATTTAGCATAAAACAGAAAGCCATATCGCTGGTGGATAAGGTGGTCGCCCTGTCACCTGACAATATTTCCGTACTGGAAAAAGCTCTGGCCTGCTATGAACTGACTCTAAATGACTTCCCGGAAAAATTGAATATTATTGTCCGTCTGGCCCTTAAGATATTGGAGATAGATCCCGATCACATAGAAGCTATGATAACCCTGGCTTATCACAGGGAGCATCCCTGCGTCGCCTTATCACTGGCTGACACCATCCGCATGCTGGAGTGGGCCAGAGAGGTTGAACCGGATAATTTTTACGTCAGCTTCAGTTTGGCGCGCCTGTATATTGAAGCCGGCAAATACAACCTTGCCAATACCCAATATCAGCAGGTTCTGGCCAATTCAGAACCCGATTCCTGGGAAGCCCTGGATGCCGGCTATAAAATCAAGTTCCTGCATTCCAAGTCCAAGATAAAAAGGCATCCCAAATATGGTTTCAATTAGCAGCTGGTGAAGGTGATATGCTTTTCCCATTCCAGGGAGTGGATAGGGAAATCCGAGCGGAAGTGGGCACCGCGGCTCTCTTCGCGAATCAAAGCTGCTTCGGCTATCAGGCGGCCAGCGAGAACCAGATTATTCAATTCGTAAGTGGGACGATCGGTCGGTTCCGGCAAGCATTTTTGCCAGGCTGCCATAATATCCGCCGCTTGAATGAGTCCGCTCCGCTCCCTGATGATACCAACTTTGTGCCACATTAAGTCCTGCAAAGCCCGCAGGTTGACCGCAGTCGCGTTTTTAAGGACCTCTCTGACGCTCAGAGAACAATGGACCTCCTTGATTTTGCGTGGGAGGCTCTTATTGGCGCTATCACCGGCCTTTTCTATGATCCTCTTGCTGAAGATGAGCACCTCTAACATAGAATTAGAAGCCAGACGGTTAGCCCCATGCACCCCGGTGCAGGAAACTTCACCAGCGGCAAAGAGCCCTGCGATATTGGTCTCTCCCCAGGTATTGGTCTTCACTCCCCCCATCATATAGTGAGCAGCAGGAGCTACCGGTATCAGGCCTTTGGTTATATCCAGACCGTGGTCATAACAATATTTATAAATATTAGGAAAGCGGGTTGTGACTACCTGGACAGGGAGGTGAGTTACATCCAGAAAGACCCTATCTGAGCTGGTCTTGCGCATTTCGAAAAGGATGCTGCGTGCCACCACATCGCGAGGCGCAAGTTCCCCAAGTGGCGTGTAATCCGGCATAAAACGGTATCCTTCGACGTTGCGCAGGATTCCACCCTCACCTCTCACCGCTTCGGATATCAGGAAAGGGGCAACCCCTGGCAACCGCAGACCCGTAGGATGGAATTGGTAGAACTCCATGTCGGTTAATTCCGCACCGGCTTTATAAGCCAGGGCTACGCCATCGCCGGTAGCCACATCCGGATTGGTCGTATATTTAAAAAGATGCCCGGCACCTCCGGTAGCCAGGATCATGTAGCAGCAGTCGAACTCCAGCACGGTACCCGTGCGCAGATCAAGAGCTTTAACCCCCTTCACCACCCCATTTTCCACAATAATATCGGTTACCAGACAATACTCCAGGACCTCAATTTTAGCTTCGCGAACCCGGCTGCTCAGAGTGGCTTCAATGTGGGCCCCGGTGGCGTCTCCTCCGGCATGCAAGACCCTTGGCACGCTGTGAGCGGCCTCCATAGTCAGCGCAATCGCTCCGTTCATTGTATCGAAAGGGACACCGAAGCGCACCAGGTCATATATCCTATCAGGTGCTTCGCTGGCCAGTATTTTGGCAGCCTCGGGATCACTCAACCCATCTCCCGCTTTCATAGTATCATTGAAATGCAGGTCTACCGAATCATTGCCTCCGATAGGGGCAGCAATGCCGCCCTGAGCATGTTTGGTATTGCAATCATCGATACTGCCCTTGGTGATGATGAGCACGCTGCCCTTTTCATGCGCTAAAAGGGCGGTATAGAGTCCGGCAATTCCGCTCCCGATGATAACGTATTCATATTGCTTCATTTTTACTCCTGAAACGGCCCGACGGTGGAAGCTGAATCTTGAAATTGGCAGGCTTTTATCTGGCTGCCTTATTATGCCCTCAACCTGTATCTGGCTTTCCCCGACTCGTAAAGGTCCTCTCCATAAATGTCGTTGATCACAGTCGCCGGGAAATGGTCCACCTCCAGCTTTAAAAGGGCTTCAGCTCCCAACTCAGGATAGGCGATAATATCCGATTTCCTGATGCTTTTAGAAATCAGGGCCCCGGCGCCGCCTATGGCAGCAAAATACACCGCTTTATATTTGATGATAGCCTCTTTTACTGCTTTAGAGCGGTTGCCCTTGCCTATCATGCCCTTTAAGCCTGCTTCTAATAAACGGGGAGTATAGATATCCATCCGCCCGCTGGTGGTCGGTCCGGCTGCGCCGATTACCTGACCGGGCCTGGCGGGTGAAGGGCCCATGTAATATATCGTCTGTCCCGCGATTTCGAATGGCAAAGGCTGTCCTTTATCCAGGGCCTCCAGCAGCCTTTTATGCGCCGCATCCCGGGCAACATATAGAATACCCGACAGGAGGACGTTTTCACCGGCATGGAGGTCCTCGATGGCTTTACCCGTCAAAGGCAATTTAACCTCTTTTATCACCAGCCTCTCCTTGACAAACAACATTAAGGCCCTAAAGAATAGTCCCGGACTTCAGTACACCTTCGGCAACCAGGGACTTCTGCACTTCTAACTCCCGGGCCGCCAAATTTTGGGCCAGCAAATCCCGGCAAAGGTGCTCTAAAGGCAATCCCTGGACCGGACCTGGCCCGTTCTTAATCAAAACTGCCCTATCCGCCACTCTCCTCAGCATTTCAGCCGCAAAAACTTTAACCATAGCCGCCTCGTGACGGATATCTTGTCCTGCATCGGCTTTCCAGGCGGCCTGATAGACCATCAGGCGCGCAGCTTGAATATCAATCGCGATCTCTGCCAGCAAGGCTTGAATACCGGGCCAGCCGCTGATGACCTGACCAAAGCTGGTCCATGACCTGGCATGCTCTACGGCTTTATCAAGCAATCTCACCGCCGCTCCCACACAGCGAGCGCCTCTGACTACCCGCCGGCCGGTCAGCCATTTTTTGCCCAGATGGAAAGCCTTTCCCTCTTCACCCAGTATCTTGGCAACCG
>JAGDMY010000004.1 GCA_017860765.1 Chloroflexota bacterium
TGGTCGGGGAGAGAAGATTTGAACTTCCGACCTCAGCGTCCCGAACGCTGCGCGCTAACCAGACTGCGCTACTCCCCGCAGACAATATCCAATATATTATAAGCGAGAATCTTGATCAGGGCAACCTGCGTTTAGTAGCATCGCGGCATTCCCTTTGGCTTAAATTACCTCAAAATGAAATACTGCATTTTAATCATTGATGGAGCAGCCGGTCATCCGCTGCCCCAGCGCGGTTGGAAGACCTCGCTGGAATTGGCCAGGACCCCTAATCTGGATGCTCTGGCCAGTGAGGGCATGGTGGGTCTAACCAGAACGGTCCCGGAGGGGATGGAACCCAGCAGCGCCTGCGCCTGCCTGTCTATCGTGGGCTACGATCCCAAAATTTATTATAAAGGCCGGAGTGCCATCGAAGCCTTCAGCATGGGAATCGATATCGCCAGAGGCGAGACCGTCTTTCGCTGTAATCTGGTAACGGTTAGTGAAGGAAAGATGCTGGACTACAGCGCCGGGCACGTCTCCACCGAAGAAGCCCGGGACCTGATTGACGCATTGGAGAAAGACCTGGGAGATGCCAGGACCTGTTTTTATCCCGGGGTCAGCTACCGGCACATTTTAAAACTTAAAGACCATGAGGAAGCTGTGGAAGCCGTCTGTACCCCTCCCCACGATATTCCGGGCCAACCCGTAGAGGACTTTCTCCCCAGGGGCAAGGGGAGTGAGGTCCTCAGAGACCTGATGAGCCGTTCAATGGGCATTCTCGAAAACCATCCCGTTAATCAGGCCAGAAAACAGCGCGGGGAGCTTCCGGCCACTACCATCTGGCTTTTTTGGCCGAGCGGCCAGGTGCCTTCCCTGCCTCCTTTCCAGGAACTATACGGGGTCAAGGGGGCCATGATAAGCGGCGTAGACCTGTTGAGGGGTATCGGCCGCATGGTCGGGATGGAGGTCATTAACGTCCCCGGGGTAACTGATGGCCTGGACAATGACTATGCCGCCCAGGCCAGGGGAGCCCTGGAGGTCCTGGAGAAGAGCGACCTGGTGGTAATCCACGTAGAAGCGCCCGATGAGGCTGGCCACAGCGGCTCTTTAGAATATAAGGTAAAAGCGATTGAAAAGACGGATGAGGAAATCGTGCGCCGCCTGCGCGAATATAAAGCCGCCGGGCTGCGCCTTTTAGTTATGCCCGATCATCCCACCCCCCTGGATATCCGCACCCATACCGCGGAGCCGGTCCCATTTCTGCTCTGGGGTCCGGGATTCAACTCCAATAGCGCACAGCGCCTGACCGAGGCCGAAGCCAGGGCGTCAGGCTTTTTTGTTCAGGCCGGGTATGGTATCATTAAGAAACTGCTTAAGTAGGGTGCCAATTCCCGTCAATTTGATCCCGTTTCTGAATTTATAAATATTCCTAGAGGTTATTAGATGCCAATCGTGGTACAGAAGTATGGCGGCAGTTCAGTCGCCGATCCGGATAAGATCCGCAACGTTGCCCGGAGGGTAGCCAGGACCCAGGAGGCCGGCAACCAGGTGGTCGTGGTCATCTCTGCCATGGGAGACACCACGGATGACCTGATAGCCCTGGCCCACAGAATTACCGACCAGCCTGATAGCCGCGAGATGGATGTATTGCTTTCTACCGGGGAAATCGTGTCCAGCGCTTTATTGACCATGGCCCTCCACAAAATGGGAAATAAAGCCATCAGTCTCAGCGGGCCTCAAGCCGGCATCTACACCGACAACTCATATAGCCGGGCTAAAATTCTAAAGGTGGAATCGGACAGGATAGTCGAAGAGCTAAACGAGGGTAATATTGTGGTGGTGGCGGGTTTTCAGGGAATTACGAATGAGTCCGATATCACCACCCTCGGCCGCGGGGGATCGGATACCACGGCGGTAGCCCTGGCTATCAGTTTGCAGGCCAAAGCCTGTGAGCGCTATACGGATGTCGATGGTATTTATACCGCCGATCCGCGTTTTTGTGCCGAGGCCCGCAAGCTGAAGGAAATCGGCTACGAGGAAATGCTGGAGTTGACCTCCAGCGGATCTAAAGCGCTGCACTACCGGGCAGTGGAGCTGGCGGGGGTCTACAATATGCCCATACTGGTGGCTTCTAGCTTTAACGATAGCCCGGGGACATTGATTCACGGAGGAGAGTCCATGGAAGTGCGAAATAAGGTCCGGGGCATTGCCCACGACCTGGATGTTGCTAAAATCGCTTTGACCGGCATACCCAACCAGCCGGGTATCGCCGCCGCCATCTTTGAGCCGCTGGCCAGAGCGGGCGTCAGCGTCGATACCATCGTTCAGAACGCCTTTTTGCCGAATGTCACCGACTTGACCTTCACAGTCTCCAGAGGGGATTTGAAGAAAGCCATGGACGTCATTCTGCCCATTGCCAAATCTTTCCAAGCCAAAGAGATGACTGATGCTAAACTGGGCAAGGTCAGCATCGTCGGTACCGGTATGCAGAATACCCCGGGCTATGCCGCCAAGATGTTCAGCGCTCTCAGTAAAGAGGGCATCAACATACAACTTATTACCACGTCCGAAATACGCATAACCTGCATTATCGATGAGGCCAGGGTGAAGGACGCCGTCCGCGCCCTGCATAAGGCCTTTGAGCTGGAAAAGGACTAAGGCAGCATCCCCCTTGGATTTGTCCGGGGACCAGACGAAATCCACAATTCCGCCGATAAGGACAGCCACACCTGATTTGTGATAAAATACTTAGCGTGATGGTTGATTTATAGACAGGCATTTTGTTGTTTTTTAACGAATTGATGAGAGGCTTTGGGACTGAACCTACCAGAGCCATTTTGGAGAATGGAAATGTCGTACCAAGAGGATAAACAGGGTAAATTAAGGCGTCAGACCAGCAAACAGGCTATCAGTTTAGCTATGGAAGGTCGCTGGCAGGAAGCGGTAGAGATTAATAAAAGTATAATCCAAAATTTTCCTCATGATGTCGATGCCTTTAACCGCCTCGGCAAAGCCCTTATAGAGCTGGGTGAGTACGCCGGGGCTAAAGCGGCTTATGAGAAAGCCCTGCAGCTTGACCAGTATAATACCATTGCCAGAAAGAACCTTCAGCGTTTGAGTCAGCTGGATGCCGCAGCCGCTCCACAGAATAACCCTGAAAAAGCAGAACCGCACCTCTTTATCGAGGAAATCGGCAAGGCCGGGGTGGTGCACCTGCATCAAATCGCCTCATCCGACAAGCTGGTCAAGATGATGGCAGGGGATAAGGTAGTCCTCACTCCCCAGGATTCCTCCCTCTCAGTGGAAAATGTCGGGGGCGAATACCTGGGATTGGTTCCGACCAAGCAAGGGCAACGTTTAATTCACCTGATGAAAGGCGGCAACAAATACACCGCAGCGGTCGTTACCTCAAGTGAGAATGCTATCTCAGTTATAATCCGGGAAACTTACCAGGACCCGAGTCAAATCGACCAGGTCTCCTTCCCGAGTAGAAAGCTGGAAGAAATACAACCCTACGCCAGTGAAAGAGTGTTCCAGCCGGAATATGAAGAGGAAGAGGAGATAATCGAGACTCCTGCCATTAGCGAGGAAGGAGTGGAACCCCCTGAAGAGGTGGTTGAGGAAGCCGAGGAAGAGAAAGAATGGGAACAGGAGGAATAACCTGAGATGGTCATAGGGGCAACCCGGGAAGTCAATATTGAAGAGGAATTAAAAAGTTCGTACCTGGACTACGCGATGAGCGTCATAGTCTCCAGGGCTTTGCCGGATGTTAGGGATGGACTGAAGCCTGTCCAGCGCCGCATTCTCTATTCCATGCAGGATATGGGCTTAACCCACAATAGCGCCCACAGGAAGAGCGCCCGTATCGTGGGTGATGTGCTGGGCAAATATCATCCCCACGGTGACGCCTCGGTTTATGATGCGATGGTCCGCATGGCCCAGGAATTCTCCATGCGCTATCCCCTGATCGACGGTCAGGGCAACTTCGGCAGCGTCGATAATGATCCGCCGGCGGCCATGCGGTATACCGAAGCCCGCCTTTCAGCTATCGCCGAGCAGATGCTGTTGGACATCGAAAAGGACACTGTAGAGTTACTCCCCAACTTCGATGATAGCCTGAGAGAACCTTCCGTCCTGCCGGCCCTTTTGCCCAATCTACTGGTTAACGGCAGCTCCGGCATCGCCGTAGGCATGGCCACCAATATGCCACCTCACAACCTGACCGAAGTCTGTGACGCCATCTCTTTTGTAGTCGATAATCCCGAAGCCACCGTGGATGAGCTGATGCAGTTCATCAAAGGACCGGATTTCCCCACGGCCGGCATCATTCTGGGTAAGGACGGCATCCGCAGTGCCTATGCCACCGGTCATGGCAGAGTGGTCGTTCGGGCCAAGGTCCATGTCACGGATATCCCCGGGGGAATGGGACGCCGCCAGATAATCGTTACCGAAATCCCCTACCAGACCAATAAAGCGGCCCTGGTGGAGCGCATCGCAACGCTGGTAAAAGATAAAAAAATCCAGGGGATAAGCGAGGTCCGCGATGAGTCTGACCGCCAGGGTATGCGGATTGTCATCGAGCTGAAGCGGGAAGCCCAACCTCCTCAAGTCCTGAACCAGCTTTATAAATATACCGCCATGCAATCGGCCTTCTTCGTTAACATGCTGGCACTGGTGGATGGCCAGCCGCGCGTCATCAGCCTGAAGGAGGCCCTTGATTATTATATTTCCTTCCGCCATGAAATAATTACGCGCCGCTCCAAGTACGATTTGTCCGTAGCCAGAGCCCGGGCCCACATATTAGAAGGCCTGAAGATTGCCCTGGACCATATCGATGCAGTAATTAAGACCATCCGCGAATCTGAAACAGCGGAGGTCGCGCGGAAAAACCTGATGGTCAATTTCACTTTGACCGAGAAGCAAGCCCAGGCCATCCTGGACATGCAGCTGCGCCGCCTGGCCAACCTGGAGCGCAGCAAGATCGTCGAAGAATATGCGCAGGTCCTCAAGACTATAGCCTACCTGGAAGATTTGCTGGCCAATAAGAAGAAAATCCTCTATCTGGTCAAGGAAGAGATCGGCCAGCTGAAAAACCGCTATGGAGATGCCCGCCGGACCGAGATTAGCGAACAGTCTGCCATGGAGTTTGCCATCGAGGAAGTCCCTCATGAGAGGGTGGTCGTCACCCTGAGCGGCCGCGGCTTCATCAAGAGGATCCCCGCCACGGTCTACCGCTCGCAGCACCGCCGCGGCAAGGGTGTTCGAGGAATGGGCGTCCGGGAGCTGGATGCCGTGAAGTTCCTGGTGGTGGCCGATACTCACGATAACCTCTTTTTCTTCACCAACAAGGGTAAAATTTTCCATCTGAAGTGTCATGAAATACCCGCAGACGCCTCCCGCACGGCTAAAGGCATGGCCATCGTCAACCTCTTCCCCATCACCGAGGGAGAAAGGGTGACGGCGGTGGTTTCGGTGACCGATTTGAAGCCCGAATGCTTCCTGCTGATGGCAACTCACAAAGGCGAAATTAAGAAATCCTCTCTGGAATTCTATGATGCCATCCGCAGCAGCGGCATCATCGCCATGGACCTGGAAGCAGGCGATGAGCTGGTAGCCGCCGGCGTGGCTACGGATGCGGACGATGTCATCCTCATTACCGAGCATGGCCAGTCCATTCGCTTCGGGGTGAAGACCCTCCGCAGCAGCTCCCGCACCAGCGGCGGCGTACGCGGGGTCCGCCTGGAGGAAGATGACAAACTGGTCAGCATGGACGTGGTTATCCCGGAGGCCTACCTGCTGGTGGTCACCCTTAACGGGTATGGGAAACTGACCCCCATCGCCGAGTACCGGAAACAGAGCCGGGGCGGGATAGGTATCAAGACCCTTAAGGTCACAGATAAGACCGGCAAGGTGGCCGCCGCCAGACTGGTTAACCAGAGCCAGCAGCTGATGCTGATTTCGAAGGACGGCATTGTGATCTCAACGCCAGTCCAGGAAGAGGACGGCAGCGGCATCCGCATCGTCGGCCGCAATACCCAGGGCGTCATGATCATGAATCTGGAGGAAGGCGACAGCGTAGCCGCCATCGCCGCCTGGGAATAGAGACAAATCTGGTCTGGTCTGTCCTGCTTGACCATTCCGTGCTAGACACGGAATCCAGGGTGGTGAGGGGGTTGGATACCGTCCCCGGCCGAGACTGGGTCCGGGGATGACATCCTTTCGCCGGTATGGTACCAGCTTAACCAATGCCGCGGAGTCCCTGTCTTTACTCCCTGTCCCCATTGCATCTTCATAAAACCTAAATCCTTAATCTTAAATCTGCTCCCATATGCTATAATGTCTATTGACATCAGAACATTTGTTCTATTATACTTATTTTTGTCACTTATTTTTGACGAGGTGAAGCATGAGCTTTCTGTGTGTCCTGCTGCCGCATTTTGCCCTGAGATGCGAAACCCTCAGGCGTCCGGAAATCGGAGACCGCCCGCTGGTGATAACCCAGGCCGTGGGTTCGCAGAAGCTGGTCCTGGATTATTCGCCCGGGCTGGAAGGCCTGCAGTGCGAGATGCCCCTCCAGCAGGCCCTTTCCCGCTGCCGGGAGGTGGAGCTGGTCCAGGCTGATATCCCCTTCTACTGGTCCACCTTCAATGAGCTGCTGGACTCTCTGGAGTTGAAGAGTCCTCTGGTGGAAGGCCCTGCCCTGGGCTGCGCTTACCTCGGCCTGGACGGGCTGCAGCTGATTTACCCCTCTTACGAGGCCCTTATCAGTGCGGTACGGGAAGTCATACCGCCGGTCCTGGCGGCCCAAATGGGGATAGCCGAGGGCAAATTCCTGTCTTACCTGGCCGCCTTGCACAGTCCTCCCGGCGGTTACCGGACTTTGACAGGTGATGCCAGGGCTTTCCTTAAAGACCTGCCCTGCGATGTCCTGCCGGTTTCCCTGAAGAGCAAGGACCGGTTGCATGCTTTCGGGCTGGCCACTCTGGGACAGATAGCCTCTTTGCCCCCCGGCCCCCTCCAGTCCCAGTTCGGTCCCGAAGGACGGCAAATAGGGGAGCTGGCCAGGGGCTATGACGACACGCCCCTCTACCCCCGGTTTATGGAGGAAAATATCCAGGAAAATACCGTGCTGTCCTCGGTAACAGTCTCCCTGGAAGCCATACTGCTGACTGTGGAGTCACTGCTCGCCCGCATCCTGGCCGGAGACTCCTTGAAAGGCCGGGGCATCCGCCGCCTTACACTCTGGACGCGGGGCTGGTGCTCCGAGCGCTGGGAGCACATCATCCAGTACAAGGAGCCGGCCATGGATATTAAAAGTATACTCTCCCGGATCAAGCCGTTTCTGGAGAGCTATCCCCAGCCGGGGCCGGTGGAGCAGGTGGGAGTGATGATTACCGGTTTAGGCTACCGCAGCGGGCGGCAGAAGAGCCTCTTCTCCGAGGTCAGGGCCCGGGACCATCTGCTGGATGATATTAAAAAGTTAGAGTTTCGCCTGGGCCAGCCCCAGGTATTCAAGATCAAGGAGGTCGAGCCATGGTCCAGAATTCCGGAAAGACGCTACGCCCTGGCCTCAGCCTCCGGCGGATAAACCTGCCTGAACCACTGGAGGTGGCGGAATCTGACTCCGGCGGGCCCCTGGAGGTCAGGTCGCCGGGGAGGCAGGCTGTCAGTGCCATTGAGGACATGTGGAGGATTGATGACGAGTGGTGGCGCAGTGAGCCTATTTCACGCCTCTACTACGCCGTCCTTCTCAATTCTGGACAAAGGCTGGCGGTTTATAAAGACCTTATTGCAGGCAAGTGGTATAGGCAGGGGTATTAGGAGGGGGTTTGGAATTTTACATCTTATGTATTACGCCGAATTACACTGTCACAGCTACTATTCTTTCCATGATGGCGCCTCTTCGCTGGAGGAGCTGCTGCTGCGGGCGAAAGAGCTGGGCTATAGCGCTCTGGCCCTCACCGACCACAACAACCTGTGCGGGGCGATGCGCTTTGCCCAGCTGACCCGCTCCCTCGGCATTCAGGGCCTCATCGGCGCCGAGGTGAGCCTGAAAGGCGGCCATCACCTGACTCTGCTGGCCAGAGACCGCCAGGGCTACCGCAACCTGTGCCGCCTCATCACCGCCGCTCACAGCGCTGGTGAGCGCGATAGACCTGAGCTAGACTCCAGCCTCCTGGCGGAATACGCCTCAGGACTAATCGCTCTCTCGGGTTGCCCCGCCGGAGAACTGCCTCAACTGGTGACTAAAGCGCGCTTCTCTGAAGCCCGGCGCTTGATTCAGCAGTATCTGGACTGGTTTGGCAAAGACAACTACTACCTGGAAATCCAGCACAATCTGGTCAACGGTGACACTGAGCGCAATCGCCGGCTGCTGACCCTGGCCCGGGAAATGGGGGTCAAAGCGGCGGCCACGGGCGATGTCCATTACCATATCCGGGAAAGGCACCAGCTTCAGGACTGCCTGGTGGCTATCCGTCACTGTAAGAGTCTGGAGGAGACCCACCGCGAGCGTAGACCCAACTCGGAGTATTATCTCCGTCCTCTCCCGGATCTGGAGTCCCTTTTCCGCCACTGCCCCGAGGCCCTGGCCAACACCCTGGAGATCGCTGCACGCTGCACCCTGGACCTGCCCCGGGACCTCAGCTACACTTTCCCGGACTACCAGGCGCCGGAGGGGGATACCTCTGATAGCTACCTGGAGAAGCTCTGTTATGAGGCTGCTGTGAGGCGCTACGGGTCTATCACCCCCGAGGTGCGCCAGAGGCTGGACCAGGAGTTCGACCTGATCCGCAAATATAAACTGGCCGGCTTTCTGCTGATGTACCATGAGGTTATCAAGCTGGGGCGGGAGGTGATGATCGCGCAGGGACTCAGCGCCCCCTCCTTGACTCTGGAGGAGAACCCGCCGGGCAGGGGCCGCGGCTCTTCGGTGGCCTTGCTGGTGGGCTATCTCATCGGTCTTTCCCACATCGACCCGCTGAAATATCAACTCTCCCTGGAAAGGTTCCTCCCCGCCGATACCATGAGCAATGTGCCGGATATCGACCTCGATTTTCCGCGCAGCATACGGGAAGACCTCATCCTGAGGACACATCAGAAATGGGGCTGGGAAAAAGCTGCTCTGACCGGCACCATTGCCACTTATCAGGTCAAGGGCGCCGTCCGCGACCTCGGCAAGGCGCTCGGCCTGCCGGAGGAAGAGGTCGACCAGATGGCCAAGCAGGCGGACTGGGGCAGCGCCAGGGGCCTCGAGGCCCAGATGCAGAAAATGCCCCATTTCAAGGGCAAAATAGAAGCCCCTGTCTGGCGCGACCTGGTGCGGCTGGCCTGGGAACTGGACGGCTTCCCCAAGTATATGGGGCAGCACCCGGGCGGCATGATCCTATCCTCTACCCCCCTGATAGATATCGTACCGGTACAGAGGGGCGCCATCGAGGGGCGCTATGTCTGTCAATGGGACAAGGACAGCATCGATGACGCCGGGTTCGTTAAAATTGATTTCCTGGCCCTGGGCGCCCTTTCTCAAATGCAGGAGGCGGTGGAGCTTATTAAAGAGCGCACCGGCCACAGAATTGACCTCTCGCGCATTGACTTCGAGGATGCGGCGGTCTATGACATGCTCTGCCGGGGAGATACCATCGGCATCTTCCAGGTAGAGTCAGCGGCCCAGATGCAGACCATCACCCGGCTCAAGCCCCGAAACCTTCTGGATATGGCCCATGAGGTGGGGGCGGTGAGGCCGGGGGTAGGCGTGAATCACGGAGTACAGGAGTACCTGGCCCGGCGCAGCGGCCAGCAGCCGGTAACCTACGATCATCCTCTGGAAAAACGCGCCCTCGAGCGCACCCTGGGAGTCGTCCTGTTCCAGGACCAGGTCAATCAACTGGCGATAGATGTGGCCGGTTTTGCTCCCAGCGAGGCCGACCGCCTGCGCCGCTCCTTCGGCCGACGGCATAATGAGGAATTGCTTAAGCAATACCGGCAGAAGTTCCTCGAAGGCGCCGGAAGCAGAGGGGTCAGCCAGGCAGCGGCCGAGGCCATCTTTAAGAAGTTCAATGGCCTGTATATGTTTCCCGAGTCCCATGCTTTTGCCTTTGGGGTCACAGCTTATCAGGCCTCCTGGTTGAAGTTGCACTATCCTCTGGAGTTCTTCGTCGGCATCTTCAATCAGCAGCCCATGGGCTTCTATAATCTGGAGACTTTAAAAGAGGACGCCCGGAGGCATAATGTGCGGATATTAAACCCCGATATCAACCAAAGCCAGGCTAAATGTATACTGGAAGGCCAGATGCTGCGGCTGGGCTTCTTACAGGTACTGAGCCTGGGAGAGGCCGCCGCGACTGCTATAGTGGAGGGGAGGAAGAAGCGGGGGGATTTCCGCAGCATCGGAGATTTCCTGGAGCGTACCGGCATACTGGAGGAGGTGGCCTTTAACCTGGCCGACGCTGGAGCTTTTGATAGCCTGGAGCCCAACCGCCGCAAGGTGAAGTGGGAGATTGGCCTCAGGTACCGGCCGATAAACTCTCAATTGCTGCTATCATTGCCGGTGAAGCAGGACCTGGTGGAGCTGAGTGCGCCCACCGAATGGGAGCGCATGAAAGAAGAGTATAATGTGCTCAGCCTCTTTCCCGATGGACACATCATGGCTAAGCTGCGTCCGCGTTTCCCGGGCAATTTATGCTGTAGCCGGGATATCGCCCGGCTGAGCGACGGCGCCGAGGTAGTCACCGTGGGCCTGGTCATCCGCCGGCAAAGGCCGCAGGGCAAGGTGGTCTTTATTACGCTGGAAGATGAGTTCGGACATATCCCGCTGATGGTCTTCCCTCAGGTCTATGAACGCCAGGAGCACCGCTTCAAAGCGCCCTTCCTGATGGTCAAAGGGAGGCTCTCCAGACGTGAAGGGGCCCACAATGTGGTGGTCACTCAGGTTAAACCCTTCAGCGCACTGGAGAAGGTCCCTCAGTCTAAGGACTGGAGATAAAGGTGGGTCAGGTCAATTTTTTCAGGAGTATTTCGGGGTTGGCCTGCAAAACCGAAAGGCAGGTCGGGTCATCCAGTCCGGTGCCTTGAATCACGGCGCTGGCCAGGGCTTCGGTCAACAGGTCGCTATCAGTATGGGCGTCGGAATTGACCAGCATCCTGGCACCCGCTTTCTGGGCCAGTTTAGCTACCAGCCCGTTGGTCAGAGAGTGACCTTTTCGGGCGCTGATTTCCAGGAACACCCCCTTTTCGGCGGCCAGCCTGGCCTCCTCCGGGGTAAGCAGGCCGGGATGGGCCAGGATATCCACATGGGGGCTGTTCAGGGCAGCCAGATTGGTGCCCTTTTCGACCGGCTCCACGATGGTCTCACCATGCACCACCACAACCCGGGCCCCCAGCTCTTTGGCTTTTTTGGCCGTAGCGGCAATCGCCGCCGCAGGAACATAGGTCAGCTCAATGCCCGGAATAGCCAGGATTTTCCAATGGGCGCGAGCCATGGCGCAGGTCTGTATTATCTCCCCTATGATACGGGGCAGATCACCGGCCGCCGCATGATCGGTCAATGCCACCGCCGAATAGCCGTTGACGATTGCCCTCCGCACCATTTCCATTGGCGAGATGTCCCCGTCGCTCAGCGAAGTATGAATATGAAAATCGTAGACCATCTCTCTCACCTTATCCCTTTGGCTTCAAAGCCGGCCAACCCAGTCCGGGTAGTCAGACCCCATCCTCTTTTATTCATAATTATGCATAAACCGGACCATAGTGGCAAGCCATTCCCGCGCTTTTCATAGCTCGCCAACAGGAACTAAACCCGGGACGGCCGAAAGAAAATCTTCTCCGGCCACCAGCGGCCTGTTTCGGGGTCGTACTTTATCATGCCCAGGAAGCAGCCTTCTTCGGTATAGACCCGGCTGCGTCTTCCGGTCGATAGGGCCGCCGACCCGGCTTCAGGTTCGATATCCAGGTCGATTGGAGCGCCGTGAATCAGAGAGCTGCGCTTTTCCTCATTGACCACGACGGCGGTGAAGGGCAGGAGGGCGAAATCCAGCGGATAAAGGTACTTTTCACCATAGCCCTGGCCCAGGGCCTCTTCCAGACGGGGCAGGGTCAGGGCATCTTCTATCGTAAAGGGCCCCACCCTGGGACGGACCAGGCTTTTCAGATGCGCTCCGCACCCCAGCGCCTCCCCAATATCATTGGCCAGGGAGCGGACATAGGTCCCCTTGCTGCAGACGATCTCCAGCGTCACCACGGGCGGCTCCCAACCACTGATTTCCAGGTTGTAAATGTGGGCCGATCGGCTGCGGCGTTCTACCTCGATCCCCGAGCGGGCCAGTTTATAGAGAGGTTTGCCCTTATGCTTTATAGCACTATACATCGGGGGAACCTGCTGAATGGCGCCCCGGTATTGCGCCAGGACTCCTTCTACCATTTCCCGTCTAATGCCCGCCGCATCGGCCACGTGGATGACTTTGCCAGCGGCGTCATAGGTATCAGTGGTGATGCCTAGTTCCACCTGAGCCCGGTAGGACTTGGTAGCGTCGAAAAGATATTCAATAATACGGGTAGCCTGTCCCAGGCAGACGGGCAGTACACCGGTGGCCTGAGGGTCCAGGGTCCCGGCGTGTCCGGCCTGCTTTTCGCGGCATAGCCATTTCACCTTCGCGACTACCTGGAAAGAGGTCATATCCCGGGGTTTGTTGATGTTAAGAATGCCATCCATATTGACTAATAGGAAGCACCAAAATCCAAATCAAGGCCGCCAGGCAAAAATTTCCTTATCCAAATATAGGAAAATGAAAATTCGAAGGGGGAGAGATCCGCTAGAACCAAGCTATCCCTTGTTCTCCCTGGCGACCCTGTCAATCAGCTCGATAAGCCGGGTCCCGCGCTCGATGGAATTGTCCCAGACGAAGCTTAATTCGGGCACCCGCCTCATTTTAAGGTGTTTGGCCATCTCGCTGCGGAAAAAGCCGGAAGAATGACCCAGGGCGCTCAGAATTTCCTTCTTTTTTTCCTCTTCGCAGACGCAGCTGACGAGTATTTTAGCATATCGCAAATCGGGGGTAGTCTCTACGGAGTTGATGCAGACATAGCCGCTGAGCCGGGGGTCTTTAACTTCGCGCAGCAGAAGGTCGCTGAGCTCCTGACGGATGAGCTGGTTGACCCGCTCTATTCGATGAGTCTGGGGCATATCTTTTCCTAGCTTTGCGTCTTTTTCTGGTAAAATTCCAGGGTATCCCCGGGTTGGAAGTCATTGAAGTCTTTGAGCCCCAATCCGCATTCAAAGCCGGTCGCTACTTCCCTGACATCATCTTTGAAGCGCCGCAGACTGGATACAGAGGTATCGGCCAGTATCTTACCCTTGCGGATTACTCTCACCGGCAGGTTGCGGCTGATCTTCCCTTCCGTGACATAACAACCTGCCACTTTAGTGCCTTTGCCGGCCGGGAAAACCGCCCGGACTTCCACCCGCCCCTCAATTACCTCCACGATGGTGGGCTCGAGCATGCCCTTCAGGGCCTTCTCCACGTCATCAATAAGGGCATATATTACATCGTAAACCCGGATATCGACGCCCCTGGCGTCTGCCATGCGGCGCGCTCCCATGTCCACATCGGTATTAAAGCCGATGATCAGGCCTTCTGAAGCCAGGGCCAGCATAACATCCCCCTCGGTGATTTTGCCCGTGCTGCTGTGGATAATTCTGACCTGTACCTCCGGGGTGCCCAGACGTTCCAGGGAATTCCGTATTGGTTCGAGGCTGCCCTGTACATCAGTTTTTAAAATAATATTAAGCTCTTTGACCTTTCCGGCTGAGATCTCGTCAAAGAAGGTATCCAGGCGCAGTCCCCTTGATTCGGGCTGCTTCAGCTGCTGGCGCTTCTGAATGATAGCCCGGGCATGAGCTTCATCGCTTACAGCATTAAAGGCGTCCCCCACCTGGGGTACATCCCCGAAACCCAGTATTTCTACCGGCGTCGCTGGCTCGGCTTTCCTGACCTGCTTGCCCTTGTCATTGTACATGGCCTTAACCTTGCCGTAGGTAGTGCCGGCTACGACTATATCGCCGGGTTTCAGGGTACCATTCTGGACCAATACCGTCGCCAGCGGCCCGCGACTCTTGTCCTTCTCCGCTTCAATGACTACCCCTGCCGCCGGCTTCGCAGGATTGGCCTTCAGCTCCTCCATCTCCGCCACCAGGAGGATATTCTCCAGCAGGTCGGATATGCCTTTTTTCTCCTTGGCTGAAACCGGTACAGAGATGATATCGCCGCCCCAGTCCTCCACCACCAAACCGGCATTGGCCAGTTGCTGCTTGACCAAATCGGGATTAGCTTCGGCTTTGTCGATTTTATTAATCGCCACCACAATGGGCACAGCCGCCGCCTTGGCATGGTTGATAGCTTCCAGAGTCTGCGGCATAACGCCATCGTCGGCCGCCACTACCAGCACCGCAATATCGGTGACCTGGGCTCCGCGAGCACGCATGGCCGTAAAAGCTTCATGCCCGGGGGTATCCAGGAAGGTCACTTTCTTGCCATCGACCTCCACCTGATAGGCGCCGATATGCTGGGTGATGCCCCCTGCCTCCGAAGCCATGACATTCGTCTGGCGGATGGCATCCAGCAGTCTGGTTTTGCCATGGTCCACATGCCCCATGATGGTAACCACCGGTGGCCGTGGTTGGAGGTCAGCGCCCTTTTCTTCTTTGACCTGTTTCTTAATCTTGATGGCAGCACTGGCGGAAACTTTCGCTTTCGCCTTGGGCTTGACCTCATAGCCAAAACCGTTAGCGACCAGCACCGCTACATCGTAGTTGATGACCTGATTAATATTCACCATGATGCCGTTCCGCATCAGCTGTTTGACTGCTTCGATTGAAGAGATGTGCAAAAGGTCGGCTAAATCCTTGACGCTCAGAGAAGCCGGCAGCTCTATAAGGGGAGCTTTGGGAGTCGACCCACGTTCCCCCACTTTGATATCCCCGGACTTACTGACGTTTGCCAATACCTGACTCCTCCAAACTAACTATCCGTATTATCAAACCCTTTGGCATAATTTACAAGTGCCTCTTTATTTTCCGGCCTGATGCGGGTACGCAAAGCGTGCTCCAGCCGACCGGTATCCTGCAAAGCTTTTTCCCAGCAGGCTCTGAGAGGACATAAATAGGCCCCGCGGCCGGACTTTTTACCGGTCAAGTCAACCTCCACGCCCCCCTCCGCAAGACTGATCAACCGCACCAGCCCTCTTTTGCTGTCTACCTTGCGGCAGGCAATGCAGGTGCGTTTGGGTATATGCTTAACTTGAGCCGCTGGCGTTTTAGCTTTCATCCTCTTCTTCTGTTTTGGGCTTGCTGAAGCTGAATTTCTTCTTTTTCTTACGAGGTTTGTCTTCCGTCCGGCCGGGACGGTTAGTGAAGATATCCTCCGCGAAGCGAATTTGGGACTTGCCGGCTTCCCGCGGCTGAATGATACGGCGAGGAATAAAGGTGCTGCTGAGCACGGTTTCGGCTTCAGCCTCCTCTTCCTTAGCCTCTTCAGCGGTACCCGCCGGTTCTGCCTCCGCGGTTAGCTCTTCCAGAAGGGCTTCCTCGGCTTTCGGCTGCTCCGCCTGTTCAGCTACCGGTTCGGCGACCGCTTCTTCCTTTATGACTCCCTCCGGTTCAGTCGACGCCACAGCCTCCACCGGAGCCGCTGCTTCAACCGCCTCCTCGACTTTCACCTTAACTGGCGGTAGGGCCTTGGCCGCCTTTTCGGCCTTCTCGGCTTCGGCGGCAGAGGCGCTCTTAATGTCGATCCTCCAGCCCGTAAGTTTAGCGGCCAGCCTGGCATTCTGGCCGTCTTTACCGATGGCCAGAGAAAGGTGCTTGTCCGGTACGACTACCGTAGCGATATCATTATTCAGTTCGACGTTCAAAACCTGGGCCGGGCTGAGGGCATTGGCAATCAAGGCCGAAGTATCTTTGTTCCAGGCCACTACATCGATCTTTTCGCCGTTCAACTCATTGACGATGTTCTGTATCCGGATACCCCGCAGGCCCACGCAGCAGCCAACCGGGTCTATCCCTTCCTGGCGGGCCGCCACGGCGACTTTGCTGCGATAACCGGCTTCCCGCGAGATGGACTTGATTTCTACAATACCGTTAAAGACCTCGGGAACCTCCAGCTCGAACAAACGTTTGAGCAGGTTGGGATGAGAGCGGGAGACTATTACTTTGGGCCCTTTGGGGGTGCGGGCAACCTCTACAACATATACCCGCAGCCTCTGCCCGACCCGGTATCGTTCGCCCGGAGACTGTTCGTTAGCGGGTAAGACGGCTTCGGTGCGTCCCAGGTTAATGAAAGCCTGCTTGGGCTCAGTCCGCTGCACAACTCCCGTGATAATATCGTTGGACTTGCCCGCATACTCTTCGAAGATGGCACTGTGTTCGGCTTCGTGCAAACGCTGCAGGATTACCTGCTTGGCAGTCTGGGCGGCAATGCGTCCAGCATTGGCCGGGGTGGATTCCACCATCAGGAGATCCCCCAGCTTAGCCTCAGGATTTATCTTTTTCGCCTGGGCAAGCGTCATCTCCTTACGGTCTTCAGTAACCTTCTCGACTACAGTTTTTTCTGCCCATACTTCAACTTTACCGGTGGTCGGGCTGATTTTTACAGCGAGGTTTTGGTTCGGCAGGAAGTGCTCCTTGCGATAAGCCGATACCAGGGCCGCCTCAACTGCCGCTAGTACCACCTCTTTTGGCAAATTTTTCTCGGCTGAGAGTTGAGTTATGGCGAGCAGAAAATCGCTCTTCATTTTGAACCTGACCTCCAGCCATTGCAATTTCGAGCAATCATGGTACTTAACATAAATCCATTTTACCCAATTAAAAAAGTGGGCATTTATTCCCACTTTTATCTAGAAGAAGTATATCACAGATATAAGGAAAATTCAAACGCTACTTGTTGTGCGAGAAATTTCTAAAGCTAACCTTTACCGGGGTATGCTAAAATGAAGGTGATGGTAGAGCATAGTATCTGGCAAAACTTCATACTTACTTTCGTGCCCCTTTTCATCGTTATAGATGCCGTGGGCAATCTTCCTTTTGTAATATCCCTTAGCGAGGAGATGTCTGCTCGCGAGCGCTCCCGTATGGTCCGCAGTGCCGTGATAACGGCCACGGTAGTGGGTTTCTTCTTTCTCTTTTTGGGACAACTGATCCTCAGCGTAATGGGCATCTCCGTGGGTTCATTTGCGATCGGCGGGGGAATAATTTTGCTGGTC
>JAGDMY010000074.1 GCA_017860765.1 Chloroflexota bacterium
GGTCGGGGTGAGAGGATTTGAACCTCCGACCTCAGCGTCCCAAACGCTGCGCGCTAAACCAGCTGCGCCACACCCCGTCGTCCAGAGTATAACAAAGTGGTTGCCTCAGGTCAATTCTCGGCCCGCCTTTAAAAAGGGAGGATCAAAGATGAATCTTTGACAATTATAGCGCTGAAGCTTATAATATAACTAATAGTTAGTCGAATACTAAATATTTGTTAAGATAAAACTATTGTGGATTAATGGAGGATTGAATCCCATGGCGCAGAAAGACAACCTGGTGGAAGAGATTCTGACCCTGGCTGATAAATTATTCCGCCAATTGCTGCCTACGGTACCTGAGGAGCTGTTGTCGCTGGATGTAACCATGCCGCAGCTAAAAATGATGATGATCCTCTACGTTAACGGCCCTGCGCGCATGAGCGACATCGCCGCTGGATTGGATATTACCCTCCCCACGACCACCATTGGATATTACCCTCCCCACGACCACCAGCCTGGTAGACCGGCTGGTTGAGAAACATTATGTAATTCGAGAGGATCTCGCCGATGACCGGCGGGTCGTTCTTTGCCGGCTTTCAGAGGCCGGGCAAAAAGCCATCGGCCATATTTGGGAATCCGGCCGAATCAGGAGCCAGGAGCTTCTGGAAGCCATGGATACCGCCAGGCTGGAGATGTTCGTTGAAATATTGGAGGCCATGTTGGAGTCAGCCCGTGCCAGACCCGGGCTGGATAACGTCGAAAATAAAACGCCCAGCAGAATCTGAATCCAAAAATTATTTTAGAAAGAGTGAACCATGATTGTTGTAACCGGAGCCACCGGCCATATAGGCAATGTCCTGGTACGTGAACTAATATCCAGAGGTAAGACCGTCAGAGCGGTAATCCCGCCGGGTGAAGATACTGCCCAGCTGGAAGGGTTGAATTTGGAGATAGTTCCCGGCGATGTCCGTGATATTAATTCTCTGGTTCCGGCCTTCAAAGGAGCAGATATTGTTTATCACCTGGCGGGAGTTATTTCGATTCTGCCAGGAAGGCAAAAGCTGCTCGAAGATGTCAATGTTAAAGGGACCTACAATGTGGTGGAGGCCTGCTTGAGGAACAACGTACAGCGCCTGGTCTACACCAGCTCCATCCACGCTATCAAAGAGCCGCCCCACGGGGTAGTAATCACCGAGTCCCAGCCTTTTGACCCCCTCGGCGTTCCGGATGGCTACGCCCGGTCTAAAGCCAGGGCTACTCTGGGAGTAATCGAGGGAGTAAAAAAGGGGCTAAATGCGGTAATCGTCTGTCCCACCGGTATCATAGGCCCATATGACTATAAAATATCTGAGATGGGGCAGCTCGTACGGGATTTCATGGGGAGAAATATCAAAGCCTGCGTGGGCGGAGCTTACGATTTCGTCGACGTTCGTGATGCGGTCAGAGGACACATCCTGGCCAGTGAGAAAGGCCGCACCGGTGAAGTTTACATCCTTTCCGGGGAGCAAATCGCGATACCCGATTTATTCCGCCTTCTGGAGAAAGTCACGGGCATCGAAGCACCGAGGAGCATACTACCCCGCTGGCTGGCATATATCTCCGGGATTTTGGCCACCCCGTACTATCTATTGAAGAAGACCAGACCCCTTTTTACTGCCTATTCGATCGACGTCCTTTTCAGCAACTCTCTAATAAGTTCGGCTAAGGCCAGGCGTGAATTGGGATATTCCGCACGTTCAGTAAAGGAGTCCTTATGCGATACCGTAGCCTGGTTAAAAAAAGAATCCAGCTGGTATCCCGATCAACTGCTGTCGCATTAGTTCCTGCGGCAGCTATCCTCCCAGGTCACGGGCTATTTCAACCAGATCCAGGTCTTCCAGAGTATGCCTGGAAGGTCTACCGGTTTTAATATCCCATTCCAGAACTGCGAAATAGCTTTTCCTCAGGGCGTTAAAATCAATTTTAACATTAGCCGCCGGTCCAGTGGTCAGAGGCTCCTTCAAAATTCGGTGGGGAAGCTGGAAATCATCCGGTGTGAAACCCTCCCTGACGTTGAAAGCCTGCCTCAAAGTTAATATGCGGCGGCTGGTCTTCAGGGCTTCAGTCCAGGTCAGGTCCCATCCCGTGGCTCCGGCTATTAGCTCAACCACAGGCGGTGGAGGGCTATTGACCGCATACAGCGCACATAACCCGGCCGCATTCATTATCTGGGCATAACCATACCCCACGGCATAGGTCGGTCCCTTCTTATCAAAGTCACCGAAGGGGTCCATTTTAGGGACCTGCAGGGCCGGGTCGGACCCGATCGAAATACCACTATCCAGGACGCCGGTTACCTTGCAGTCCATGTGGTGCGCGGGATGGGCATCGGCGATAATGGCCGTACCGTCTGCCGGTGACATGCGCGCGTCATGATAGGCCAGGCTCTTACCGCGCACCGCTATGGCGTACTTCTCAGCTTGCTTGCCGATGCGTTCAGCCGCTTTCCCGGCTCCATCCGCCAGTACCGCTCCGAAGCCCTCCCTTTTGGCCATATTATCCACCATCGCCACAATAGCGCCGGCATTTCCCCAGGCCAGATCAATGCCATCTGTATCCTTAAGGGTTATCAAGCCCCGCTCGTAGCATTCCATAGCCAGAGCGATCGTTCCGCCGACTGACATGGTATCCATACCGTAGCGGTTGCAGATATCATTGGCCTTAATCACCGCTTCCAGGTTATCGTTCATCAACATTCCACCCAGGGCAGCGATGGACTCATATTCAGGGCGGTGCATTTCATCTGGGATAGCAAAGGGACCTTCCTTTTGCCGGATAATGGCGCCGCACCTCACCGGGCAGGCATAGCAGCCATAGCTGCTGATCTTGTATTTGTCCATGTTGGCACTGTTAAGATTGGTAACCGTCGGCAGGGCCTCCAGTCCGCTCAGCCGCCAGTTTTTAAGAGGAGAGTCGCCGATGGACACCAGGAAGCTGACGCCACCACCCGTTCCGGCGGCCGTTAAACCCTTGGCAAACTGATTGGCTTTGATGATGGTCTGGTATTGGTTCCGCGCTACTTTGAGTCTATCCGGAGCAGCGGCTGCAATTTTGCGCTGGCCGCCTTTGACCACCAGGGCTTTTAATTTCTTGGAACCCATTACCGCTCCCACCCCGTTGCGGGCGGCAATTCTGCCTTTTTCGTTAACGATCCCCGCTATGAGGGATTGGGACTCCCCCGAGGGGCCGATGCAGGCAATTTTAGCCCCGGGCTCTCCGACTTCTTTACGCAGGAGGTCGTCAGTCTCATAGGTGTCCCTGCCCCATACTCCTGTGGCATCCCGCAGTTCAGCTTTACTATCTTGAATCAGTAGATAGACCGGCCTGGTCGAGATGCCCGAGAAGAAGATCGCGTCAAAACCGGCAGTTTTTATTTCCGGACCCAGGGTGCCGCCGGAATTGGACTCCGCCCAGGCACCTGTCATGGGTGATTTGGTAACTACCATGTAGCGTCCGCTGCCCGGCACGGGGGTGGCCGTTAAAGGACCGGTCACGAATCCCAGAATATTGCCGGGCCCCAGCGGATCGGCCTTGGCCTTCATTCTTTCATATAAAACCCGGATACCCAGCCCGGTACCTCCGATAAAATCACGATATACCTTTTCTGGAAGCGTCTCTTTCTGGATAGCTCCCTTGGTCAAATCTACGAACAGGACTTTATTGGCATAACAGCTGGGCACTGCCATATCTCCCTCCTTCAACCATCTATTTATCAGAAATCAATACACAGTGTATGATGCGGATTCCGCATTCTATAACTTGGCGATACTGTTGTCAAATCAGCTAAAATAAGCCTGGTGACGGGTTAATAAACCCCAGAGCGAGCCCAAAAACCGCCTCAAAAAAGAGCCTTGACTACCCGATTCGTCTTGGATATAATGATATACCAATTAGATACTCTATTTAGATATTCCCAAGCACCGGACAGGGGTCCGGAACTGTCCCTCAAGAAGGTTTGGCTCTGCCATTGGATAATACGTTGATCCTGTCCTCTAATTTGAGATGACCTTACAAATCTGACTCGAAAGATGATCCTGTGTAATATGGATGGTCACGCAATGAGGACCAACAAAAAGATAAGTGCCACTTCAAGCATTCCTGCTCAACAGGTCGGTGCCAGTTCGCTTCTTATTGTCATATCAAGATACTTCCACTAATAAAAAGAGTGCTTCGATCACCTGGAATAAAATAAGAGGAACAAAAGGGGGCAAATAATGGCGGAGAAAAAATTAGCCAGATTTCCTGATCCTTTAGAGTTCAAGGTACCCGCAGAGCTGGAAGGTTGGGAGGAGATGTACCCTTCTCATTATCTCTTCAGCCAGGACAGGGCTGATTGGGAGAAAAAGCAGTTCTGGTACCAGGATAAAATACATGGTCCGGAGGCGATCCCTCCGTTGGACCTGATATTCCATGAAGCCTGGCAGATGTCCCTGGCCCAATATACTACCCGTGTGTTTTGCATACCCCCCGCCCAGGGCATCGCCCACCGGATGGTGGGATGCTATTTATATATTACAGCGGTCGACCCACCCCCTCCGGAGATAATCCAGGAAAAATCTGAACTATTCGGAAAAAGGGCTTTTTATATCTTTGAGAACTATAACCAGCTATGGGACAAGTGGCTGGCGAAGTTCAAGGTCCTCGGCCAGGAAATGATTGATATCCAGATACCGGCCGAACTGCCCAAATATGTCTCTGAAGAACTGGTCTTGCCCGCGCCGCGGGGCTTTTATGTGACATACGATTTAATCGAGATATTCAATTTGCTGGTAAATCAAATGTTTAAAGGCTGGCAGTATCACTTTGAAATGCTGAACCTGACCTACCTGGCCTATTTGATGTTTGCCGATGTGGCCCGAAAGTTATTCCCCGGCCTGAGCGAAAGCGCCATCGCCAAGATGGTCTCCGGCGCCGATGTCTCCATGTTCCGCCCCGAGGCGGAATTGTGCCGCTTATCCAGGCTCGCGGTATCACTGCCCGGGGTGGGCCAAATCCTCAAACAGGAAGGGCCCTCAGCCTCTAAAATAGAAGAGCTGAAAAAAACCGCCGAAGGAAGGAAATGGCTGGATGAACTGGAAAAGGTAAAGGACCCCTGGTTCTATATCAACTGCGGCAGCGGCTGGTTCTACTATGAGGGAAGCTGGCTCACCAAGATGGACATCCCCTTTACTTATATGAAGAGCTACGTGGAGAGGCTGGGCAAAGGGGAAAAGATTGAGAGGTCACTTGACGAAATCAGTGAGACCCGGGAAAAGATGGTAGTGGAATACCGCAAGCTGATAAAATCCGAGGAAGACCGGAAGTCATTCGAGAATGCTTATAAAACAGTCAGAGCCATTTATCAATTTGCCGAAGACCACCTTTTCTGGGTGGAGCACTGGCTACATACCATCTGGTGGGAGAAGATCAGGGGGATCGGTCGCATCTTTGTCCAGCGCGGGTTGTTAAAAGAGGTGGACGATATCTTTATGTTCAACCGGTTCGAAGTCCCTCAAATGATCGAGGAAGTTGTCACCGGCTGGGCTCTGGGCGAAGGTGTACCGCTCAGAAGCAGCTATTATAAAGAAAAAGCAGCCAGACGGCAGAAAATTCTGGAAGCAGCCAGAAAATGGAGCCCGGTTCCTGCTCTGGGCATCCCTCCCGAAGTGGTGGCGGAACCCTTCACCGTAATGCTGTGGGGCATTACCACCGAAAAGGTAACCGAATGGCTGAAAGGTGCATCCCTGGTACCTGAATCGGTTACCGAGATCAGGGGTTGTGCCTCATCGGCCGGAGTGGCCGAAGGCAAAGCCCGGGTGCTAAAACTCCTTGAGGAAATCGTGACCCTCAAGGATGGGGAAATCATGGTCTGTCCGAACTGCAATCCAGCCTGGGCTCCGGTGTTTACCAAGATCAAGGCTGCCGTGACCGACATCGGAGGATTGACCAGCCACGGGTCTATTACCTGCCGGGAATACCGTTTGCCGGCAGTTACCGGTACCGGTGTAGCCACTTCGATAATAAAGACCGGAGACACCATCAGGGTCGACGGCGACACCGGCGTAGTCACGATTATAAAGCGGGCGGGCTAGCAGTTTCTGACTACAATTCCTTTTCTAGCATCTTAATGGAGGCTGAGGATGGGCACTTTCGCCAAAAAGTTTGCGGATATAAATAAAGATATGACCCAGGAATGCGGCGGCAAAGCAGCCCATCTGGGAGAGCTGACCTGTATGAATCTCAATGTTCCCCGGGGGTTCTGTGTGGTGGCGGAGGCCTTCTTAACCCATCTGGAACGGAACCACCTCCAGGAAAAGATTTCAGAAATCGCTCGGGGCATCGATTATGAGGACTATCAGAGCCTCGACCAAAAAACCGCCGAAATTCGCTCTTTGATTGAAACCGCCGGTATGCCTCGAGAAATAGAGGAAGAAATTGTAGAAAATTATCACCGGCTATTAGAAAGTGAAAAGGAACCCTTCGTAGCCGTGCGCTCTTCGGTAGCCGTCAAAGGGAGCACCATCACCTCTTTCCCGGGGATGATGGATACCTTTCATTATATTCAAGGCGCTGAGGCAGTCTCTGCATATGTCAAGAGGTGCTGGGCCTCGGTCTGGTCAGCCCGCGGGGCATCCTTGCGCCAGAAGAGAGGCATTGAACATTCTCAAGCCCTGATAGCTCCGATAATTCAGAAAATGGTAAATGCCCGTTCAGCCGGAGTCATGTTCACGCTTAACCCGGTAAACGGCGATCCGTCTAAGGTGGTCATAGAAGGCGGGTGGGGAGTCGGGGAAAGCGTCGTCTCAGGTTCGTTAACACCGGATCAGTTTATCGTGGATAAGGTCATTCTGGAAATAAGTCAAAGGGCCATCTACGCTAAGAAAGTGGAGTACGTTTACAGCCCCGCACAGCGCAAGGTGGTCTACCAGGAGGTGACCCCCGAGCGGCAGAACAAAAGTTGCCTGGAAGATAAGGAGATCATCGAACTGGTGAAAACCGCCAGGGTAATTGAGGACCATTACGGCCGCCACCAGGACATCGAGTGGGCCATTGACGATGACTATGTTTTTCCACAGAATATTTTTATCCTCCAGAGCCGTGCTGAGACCATCTGGAACCAGCGCCTGAAGGAGCCTATCATCGGAGAGAAAAGCGGTTATGAACTCCTCCTGGAAAGGGCTATGAAAACCACGAAGATCAAATATTAAAAGATATGCGTTAAGGAGAATAGAGTGAAGGACATACGGGACTGGATCAAAATCGTAGAAGGCGCAGGGGACCTGCAGCGGATCAGGGCTGAGGTGGACTGGAACCTGGAGATGCTCCACATCGCCAGACTGAACGAGGCCAAGAAGGGTCCGGCCCTCCTCTTCGAAAACGTCAAGGGCTATAAGACCCCCGTCCTGGCCAGCGCCTTTACCACCCCCAAACGCCTGGCCCTCACCCTGGGTCTG
>JAGDMY010000310.1 GCA_017860765.1 Chloroflexota bacterium
GATAACTGTGCTCTTGAGATTATGCCATTTTTGTTTTAACTGGTCTAATTTATCTCGGGTCGGCGACACAATCCCGTAGCGGGCAGTGTTATATTCCCGCGTAATAAAGTCCAGATCGGCCTGATTTTCCGATAGCGCTTCATCTATTATCATTTGATATTCGTTGGGTGTCTGTGATTTCAAGCGGGGATGTCCCCCCTCGCTTCCCCAGCGCAGAACCTGAATGTAAAGCTGCCGTACAGAGGCGATTTCAGGCGGTATATTGTATGGCTTATTTTTGTTAAGAGAGCTGAATTTGAATCCGAAAAGGCGGGAAACGATCCGCTTAATCCAGTTGATGATATCCGACCAGAAAGCTACCCTTAAGGACTCTACCTCGCCTTTGCCTCTGGCAGATCGGCGCCGCATCCAGCCGAAAATCTGGGATGCAATGCGGTAGATGGCGAAAATAAACAGGGCTGCGAAAACCCATGTCCAAACTATGCGTCCTCCCGAGGTAAGCCACTCAGGCAAATGAAATCCTCCCGATTCCGGGCCCTCCCCGCCAGGTTGAGAAGGCAGCGGAAGCATGGGCTCCTGGGGCGAAGGTTGCGGGAGGAGACTGACGATAAAGGAGATAAATCTTAATATCTGGTCCCAGGTCCACCCTATGGCCCTGAGGATCAATTGGATAAGATCCGGCGTAACGATGATGCTTACTAGCAGACCAAGCAGCAGGATAATAATGATGCTCAATATCAATATCCCGGGCCAGTGGGCCTTCTGCGAGGAATTAAACCAATTGCTGTTCTCGCTAGCGTGAGAAAGGGAAATACCCAGCAAGGCCAGCGCAAAGAAGGCCATCCCGGTCGGCAAGGAACTGGACTGGTCCAGTTTCAACTCATAGGCGGTAAAGAAAACAATCATCAGCATCACCAGGCCGAACTGAAACTCCGTAACCAGGGTCGAAAATTCAACTTTAACATAGGCCAGGCGCCGCCCCAGCCACCATAGTCCCAGGCTGCTGAGAAGTATTAAAAGGGCGGGTTCGAAGCCGGAAAACATCCGGGAGAGAGCCTGCGATATCGATGCCAGCCAGATTGGGTCGCTCAAAGGAGTCTCTGGAAAAAGCTGGACTTTAACCATCAGCAGCATCACGACGGGCCAGATCAGCCAGCTTAAAGCAGTCATTGCCGCTTTAGGCCAGGACAGGTAACGGAAGCCTTTGGAAACCGCAAAGGATATTAATAATATGGCGACCAGAAGAGGGACTGAGAGCCTATCTGCCACGGACTTATTGGCGGCGGTCAGCGTGGCATAAAGCCAGCTGAGCTCCATGCCCAGTACAGTGCCAGGTATAGCCTCGCTGCTTTTCTCCTGCCCGGTCTGAAAAACCAGGAGTTTGTATCCAGACTCTCGCAGGTCGGCTAAAATGTCCTTTAGCTTATCAGGACACTGCGAAAAAATAAAAATCAGCGTGGTCCCCAGAGGCAAGCCCGGACGTTCCCTCTGGAAGAAGTCCACAAAAAGGCCGCTGGAAGCCGGGACAACCTTGGCGAGCGCCTCTAAGATTTGTAAAAGATGGTCCACCCGGCCACCGGGCATGATTCTGGCCGGCTGTCCTGAGTCTGCCAGCCTCGAATTCACCCACAATCCCACCTGACTGTTTTTTCCCGTCAAATAGTTAGCCAGGGAGCCGGCGGTGCTGATACCCAGCTCTAACTCATCTTCTTTCCAGGTTCCGTCATACTGAAAGGTATCCATAGCCAGAAAAATCGCCGCTTTCAGGGTAGTAGTAGGCTCGAAGACCTTAACCTGGAGCTGTTGTTGGCGTGCGCTGGCCTTCCAGTGAATGCGCCGGAGGCTATCCCCGGGGCTGTAATCACGCAGGCCAATGGTCCGGGAGGGATCTTCAAAAATACGTTTTTCGGACTTGGCTTCTCCCAGGGGGTAAAGGGAGGGAATGGCCAATGACCCGAGGGCATATATTTTAGGGTAGACGATAATATAGTCCCTTTTAGGCTCGGTGGCTGTGCGTGGATAGAAGCCAAAGATATCTCCGGAGCTTACCGACAGCGGCCCTAAAGGATAGTAGCCGCGCTTATGGCAATTCAGGCGGTATTTCCAGCTTACGGCCGAATACCACAGGATAGCGGTAGACTGGGATATAAGATTGAATCCGGGGCGGTCTCCCGGAGGAAGGTCTGGAGCGAATCCGGCAGGTACTTCATCCTGGACTTCGATCCAGGGCAGGGGCAGCAGTTTGCGGTTGGCTATTCTGATTTTTAATTCCACCGATTCTCCGGGAAAGACCCTCTGCCCGGTAAGAAGACGCTCACAGTGGACGCTTTTAAGGGAGAAGTGGCTCCACAGTTTGGAGAGCCCGGCGGCTGAGAGTACCAGGCCCAGCAAAATGACAATCAAAGTCTGACCGGCCCAGGCTGCCAGGACCAGAAGGACTGCCACTATAATAAGGCCGAATTTGTTCAGCAGAAACCCTGCAGGTTGGGTGGTGGCCTTGATTTCGGGGTTGATAGGCGACGCCGGGTTCAAGCTCATATTGACCGCAGACTCCCACAATAATATGGCGCTCCAGGCCAGATGAACCCGAGCGCCCTTTAATCCAATTTTACAAGCATAGGGAGCAGCGTGCAAATTGGCGAGTGCCCGCCAGGGCCCAGGCAAGGAGTTTAGTTACTCCTGTCTGCTGAATGACCAGATGGCTAATACCAGAAGGATAACCCCGATTCCCACTACTACCAGTACATCCTCGCCTACTGTCATAGTGTGGCCGAATACGGTGACTCCAATAGGGTTGCTGACCATTAGCTGCCCCGGGGCTGCGCCAGGCGGGAACATTTCCTTTCCCAGAATAACCTGGCGTATTGCATCCACTCCATAAGTGACCGGATTGATTTTGGCAATTACAGCCATCCAGGTAGGCACTGTATTGACAGGGAAAAAGACCCCGGAGAGGAACATCAAGGGGAAAATAATGATTTGCATTATCAGCTGGAAACCCTGCTGGGAGCGCATCCGGGAAGCAATTAAGACGCCCAGGCCGGATAAGGAAATGGATATCAAAATCACAACCGGAATCAACTCGGCCACGATAAGGGGTGTTAAGGAAACTCCTATGATGGGCGCCACAATCAGCATTATGATCCCTTGCATCAAGGCGATGGCTGCGCTGCCCGCCACCTTGCCCAGAACGATTCCACTGCGTCCCAGGGGCGCCACCAGAATCTCTTTCAAAAAGCCAAACTCCCGGTCCCAGACAATCGACAACCCGGAGAATATCGAACTTTGCAGCACCGTCTGAGCAATAATCCCGGGATATACGAATTTAAGGAAATCTATCCCGGGCATCAGGTCGCCGATGATGTTATTGAAACCAGCCCCGAAGATCACCAGGAATACCAACGGCATAAATAGTGATGAGAAAAACCGGGTACGTTCGGTAAAGAACCTCAACAGCTCACGGTAAGATACTACCCAGATTCCACGAAAAACATCTGTCATGGCTTAATGCCCCCTCATCCCTCTCATCATAAAAGCCTTCATTTGTCCCATGCCACCCACCTCGTCATCCCGCATAGCCCGACCGGTCAGCTTGAGGAATACGTCGTCCAGGGTCGGCCGGTGGATGCCTATAGAAAGCAGATGGCTCTGGAAATTTTCCATCAATTTGGGCAGGAAT
>JAGDMY010000005.1 GCA_017860765.1 Chloroflexota bacterium
CGTTCGATGGCGGAGCTGTCCGCGATGATGCAACCGACCTCAATGTGGTCCCCTTTATTCACGATGGGCCTCTGGGTGATACAGGTGCCCTGGTTGGTGCGGACGAATTTCATCAAGGGATAAAGGTCTTCTTTGCCGTCATCCCGGGCGATGACGATCTGCGAACCGGTGACCGAGGCCACAGTCCCTGAGTTATGGGCAAAAAGGAGCTGCCCGCTGTGCTTGGCAGCTTCGGCCTCCATTCCTGTAGCTACCAGCGGGGCTTCCGCCCGCACCAGCGGCACTGCCTGGCGCTGCATGTTGGCGCCCATCAAAGCCCGGTTGGCGTCATCATGCTCCAGAAAGGGAATTAAGGCGGTCGCCACACTGACTATCTGTTTGGGGGAAACGTCCATCAGGTCGACGTCTTCCGGTTTGACGAACAGATAGTGGTCGGACTGTCTGGCTTCGACAGTATCGCCGACGAATTGGCTGCGCTCATCCAGTTTAGAGTTGGCCTGGGCAATGGTAAAAACATCTTCTTTATCGGCCGAGAGATAATTTACCTCCTCGGAAACAAAGGGCACGACCTTGATCTTGCGTTTGCTGAATTTGCTTAACCTGGCAAACACTTTGGCGTGGATTTCGGCGCCGGCTTTGACGACAACTTTGCCCTCGCTGTCCTTGAAAGTCTCTCGCGCGGTCCTATCGAGTAGCCTCTTATCTGTACAGGCCAGCTCCTTGATAACCGTCCTATAAGGACTCTCAATAAAACCATATTCGTTGATCTTACTAAAGGTGGCCAGAGAACCGATCAGGCCGATATTCGGGCCTTCAGGTGTCTCGATAGGGCAGATCCGGCCATAGTGTGAATAATGTACATCGCGTACATCGAAACCGGCCCTCTCACGGGAAAGGCCACCCGGACCCATAGCTGACAAGCGGCGCTTGTGAGTAACTTCAGCCAGGGGATTGGTCTGGTCCATAAACTGGGAAAGCTGGGAACCGCCGAAGAACTCTCTCACCGCTGCCACTACCGGGCGGATGTTGACCAGGGCACTGGCGGTCACGGCTTCAGTCGGAATAATGCTCATGCGTTCCTTAACCACTCTCTCCAGACGCAGCAGACCTATGCGGAACTGGTTTTGCAGTAGCTCCCCGACAGTCCTTACGCGCCGGTTGCCCAGGTGGTCGATGTCATCACCGTGGTCTTTACCATTATTGATAAGAATAATGTGGCGGATGATCTGAACAATATCTTCCCGGGTCAAGGAGCGGATATCTTCACTGACACTGAGACCCAGGCGGGTATTCAACTTATACCGTCCCACGTTGCCCAAATCGTAACGGGTCTCATCGAAGAAAAGGTTGTTAATTAATTTGCGGGCATTCTCCAGGTTAGGCGGGTCTCCCGGTCTCAGCTTGCGGTAGATATCGATCAGGGCTTCCGACTCGTCCTTAACGCCCGAGTCACGTTCAATAGTTGAGGTCATATACTGGTGGTCGGGATTATTGTCGGCATCGGTGAAAAGGTGGGTCAGCTGTTCATCGCTGCCGTAGCCTATGGCCCGCAGGAGGGTGCTCATGGGGATTTTGCGTTTTCCGTCGATTTTGCCGGCAATCACATCCCGATTGCTGGTCTCAAATTCCAGCCAGGCACCCCGGGTGGGGATTACCTTGCCCGAGCAGAGCACGCGACCGCTGGTGGGGTCTTCTTTGGCCGTAAAATAAACGCCGGGCGAGCGAAGTAGTTGACTGACTACAATGCGCTCGGCACCGCTGGTGATGAAGGTCCCCTTGGCGGTCATTAAGGGAATATCACCAAAAAACAGGTCCTGCTCCTTGATTTCCCCGGTCTCTTTCACCAGCAGGCGGGTCCTGACGTATAACGGGGCTGAGTAAGTCAGGTCTTTCTGCCGGCATTCTTGTTCATTATAACGGGGCTCTCGGAACTCATAGCCGACGAAACTGAGCTCCAGGCGATTGCCGGTGAAATCTTTAATAGGAGATATTTCCTCGAAAAGTTGCTTGAGGCCCTTTTCCTGGAACCAACGAAAGGAATTTAGCTGGACTTCTATTAGATTGGGAACTTCCAGAATCTGCGGCAGGTGAGAGAACGACTGGCGGCCGTCAGATTTTCCTGGTCCGACACACATTGATACCATAAGTACTCCTCAAAATTTATTCGTGGTGCAAATCCGTTATTTACTGACCTTAATATTTTTTAGATTTTGCGGTCTGAAATGAAGATAGGGACTATAGAAGAACTTATTTTGAAATGGGAATCCTTGCGAGGCGCAGTCACAAATTTCATTTTACTATCTTTGACACAAAAATGTCAAGACCACCCTTCACCTTCTGCGTTAACTTCGCAAACCGGGAGGCCTTTTATTATTTTATTCTATTATAAGTATTATACCACATTATTTAGTGGAAGGGAAATCCCTTTTTTCCCAGACTATCTCCCCACCCAGCACAGTCATTTCTACCGAGATATTCTTTATTTCATCCGGCGGCAGCAGTAACGGATTAGCGCTTAACATAACAATATCAGCCACCTTGCCCGGGCACAAAGATCCCTTGATCTTTTCTTCTGATGAAGCGTAAGCTGCGTTGATAGTATACATCTCGAGCGCCTGCCGGGGCGAGACAGCTTCGGCAGCCTGGACCACCTGACCGGACGCTGCCCTTCGGGTAATCGCGGCCAAAATGCCTGTCAAGGGGTTGTTGGGCACCACCGGAGAATCAGAGCTTCCGGCCACTACCAATCCCTTGTTCATCAAGGATTTAAAAGAGTAAAGCCAGTGCTGGACCCCGGCAGGGACCTGGGAAAGGTATCTTTCACCGCTGTAGTAGACAAAAGAGGGCTGGCTCACAATCACGGGATTAAGCCTGGCCAGCCGCTTTCGGAGCTCGGGGGGACATTCGGAGCAGTGCTCGATGCGGTGCCGGAGGTTGACCCGCGGACTGTGTCTTTGTGCGTATTCCAGAGCGGCGATGGCGGCTTCTACGGAGGAGTGTTCGATGGCATGGATAGCTACCTGAACGCCGGACTGGTCGGCTTCCAGGACCATCCGGTTCAGTTCTTCCTGCGGGGGCAGCAGATTACCGGTAGCCTGGCTCAGGATAATCTTTAGCCCGCCCAGTTTCAGACAGTTATCACCGTGCCCGGTTTTCCAACCTTCTTCCCGGAACTGTTGCAGTCCCTCCCATCCAAACATCATATACAGACGGCTTTTCAAGAGGCCTGCTTCCTTCAGCCGGCGATAGGTATACCATTGGTCAAGGTCGTTGGTAACGGTAGCCTCACCCAGCGAGGTGATGCCCTGCGATAGGTATTGCCCGTTGGCCTGAGCGATGCCCCTGTCCAACTCGGCCGCCGCGATAGGGGGTATAACTTTCTCCCGGAGGTACCCCAGCATCTCAAAGAGGACACCGTTAGGCTCCCCGGTTTCCGGGTCCCGGTCGATAAGCCCCCCTGGCGGCGCCTCGCTACCTGCGTTAATTCCGGCCAGCCTTAGGGCCAGGGTGTTTAAGACGCAGGCATGCAGCGAACGGTGGGATATGACCACCGGGTGGTTGGGTGAAACAATATCCAGATCCCGGCGGGTGGGATGGCGCTTTTCGGCCAGATAAAACTCATTGTAGTCGGTCCCACTTATCCAACTGCCTTCGGGGACAAGCTGGACCTGGCGGCGGACCGCTTCTTTAATATCGGCTATCGAGTGGACCTGCACCGGGCTTAAATCCAGGCTCAAAAGCTTACGCACCAGTGAAAATACATGGCAATGGGCATCATTAAATCCGGGAATAAGGGTTTGACCCCGGCAATCGATGGTGCGGGTGGCCGAATTCCTCAGTCCTTCTATTTCCTGGCGGCTGCCGATAGCCAATATCAGGTCATCTTGAATAGCCACGGCTTCAGCCCGGGGTATGCGGGGGTCACAGGTGATCACGCAGGCGTTGTCTAATATCAGGCTGGCTCTCGGATCCATTATTGTGCTCACCTCTTCGTCAGGTCAGGGCGTCTTTCTCTATTGTAGCGCAGCCCCGACCTGCATCAAAGAGGAATTTCAGCTATCTCTCTCTTTTCCACAATTAAATCCTAGGCTGGAGGCGGGATGGCAACGTTCTGGCAGGTGCTCCGGAAGAGTGGTCTTCCCGGCCTTGATTCCAGACTTTTATGATTCCAGATTTTTATTGACAGTCTCCCCGACAATAATTAGAATATTAAGGTACAATTTAACCGAATACATGCTTCGCCTTGAAGGCTTCTGCGGAAGCGGTCAACGGTCGCTGGCGTGATTGTACAAAGGAGGCTGATGGTAAATTGGCTGATGTAGTCGCTCAGGAAAACGAAAGCTTCGAAAGTTTATTGAGGCGGTTCAACAAGAGGGTGCAGCAGGAAGGAGTCCTCTCTGAACTTCGCCGCCGCGAATTCTTTGAGAAGCCCAGCATTAAGCGGAAGAGAAAAGAAGCCGCAAAAAAGCGTAAAAGTACCCGACCGCCGAGGAGATAATCAGGCATCAATAGTGCATTGGCCGATGTTCGAATCGTGGCCAATGCCTTTTTATTTTATCGCAGGTTATTTTTAGCGGGGGTAATTCTGAAATCTACCAATAATGGACTTGAAATATGGAAGTAAATTTAAAACAAAAACTTAACGATGAACTCCGGCAATCGATGCGGGAAAGGAATGAGCTCAAGACCTCTACAATTCGTTTGTTACTTTCTGAGATACGCTATGCTGAACTCAGAAAGCAGGAAGCGGAATATACCGAACTGGCCATTAAAGCGGGCCTGGACCCCAAAAAGGATGACTTTTATGCCAAGCTGAACCTCGGTGAAAGAAAGCCGGTGGAATTCAGCGATAAAGAAATCCAGGATGTCATTGCCAAGGAAATAAAAAAGAGACAGGATAGCATTGAAGCATTCAAAAAAGGTGGTCGACAGGACCTGGTTGATAAAGAGTCCAAAGAGTTAGCGATCTTGAAGGGTTATGGCCCTCAGATGATGTCGCGTGATCAGATCGTGGCCGAAGTCAAACAAACCATTTCCGAAGTGGGAGCAAGCGGACCTGCTGATAAAAGCAAGGTGATGCCTAAGCTTATGGGTAAGCTTAAAGGTAAAGCTGATGGCAGAGAAATTAATGAAGTGGTCACTGACCTTCTAAGCAAAATGTAGCCTTTAAGTCCGAGGATAGGTGAGCTGGGGGCATGGTTAACCGTGCCCCCAATTTTATTATTTAGAGAGGCTCATTCCACCTATTTATAATTTAGGGGAATTCCGCTAAAATAAAATAGTCGCAGAAATTCATCTGAAAAATGACTTTTCGAAATTAAGCTTGAACTCAACTTTCTTTTACCCAAATTTGATTTTTTATGATACGAATTCTGCCTCTATGCGCTGCATATGGATTAAAGAATAAAGGTGTGATTTCATGCATAGAATTGAAGTAAGGTTAAAATCGCATTTGCCTGATCCCTCCGGGCGCGGCCTGGTGAAAGATATCCAGGACCTGGGTATTAGTTCTGTCGAGGAAGCCAGGGTAGTGGATGTCTACTGGCTGGACGCCAACCTGGCACCTGAGAAGCTGGAGCTAATCTGCAGCAGCCTGCTGGCAGACGGCGTTACCCAGGACTACCGCTATAGCAAGAACGGTAAAATGAATAACGGCGATAAAGACTTCAAGGTAGTTGAAGTCGCCTACAATGCCGGAGTAACCGACCCCGTGAAAGACAGCGTCATGAAAGCCATCAAGGACCTGGGTATACCCAATGTTCACGCCGTATCCACTGCCAGGCGATATCTTCTCAAGGGCGAAATCAGCCAGGGCGAACTGGAGACGATTTCGGCGCGCCTGCTCGTCAATCCGATCGTTCAACACGTAGTTAGAGAAGAACTGACGGGTTTTCCCGAAAATCCCCGCTATTCTTTTGCTTACGTTAAAGTTCCCGTCCTGGGACTTTCCGATGGGGAGCTGGACAAAGTCAGAAAGCAGCGCGGGTTTAGCCTCAGGGAGTTCCAGGCCATCCTGGAGTATTACCGCAAAGCCGGGCGCGATCCTATCGATGTTGAGTTGGAGACTATCGCACAGACCTGGTCGGAACACTGCGTCCACAAGACTTTCAAAGGCAAATTAGAGTTCAACGGGAAGACCATAGATAATTTGCTTAAAAACACCATAATTAAAGCTACCCGCGAATTGAATAAGCCCTGGTGTCTCTCAGTTTTCGAGGATAATGCCGGAGTGATTGAATTAGATCGTCACTGGGCATTGTGTTTTAAGGTGGAGACGCATAATCACCCTTCTGCAGTGGAGCCCTATGGCGGCGCCTCGACCGGGATCGGTGGAGTCATCCGGGACCCTCTGGGAACGGGCCTGGGGGCCAAGCCGATTTTGAATACTGATGTCTTCTGTTTTGCGCCCCCTGACTTCCCTTACTCCAGACTGCCGAAAGGGGTCTTGCATCCCCGTCGTGTCTTCAAAGGCGTGCGGGCAGGAGTAGCAGACTATGCCAACCGTATGGGAATTCCTACCCCCAACGGTGCTATTCTTTTTGATGAAAGGTATCTGGGCAATCCTCTGGTGTTTTGTGGAACAGTGGGGCTGATGCCCAGAAACCTCGCCCGGAGGGGCCGGCAGAAGCCGGGCGACCAGGTAGTGCTGGTGGGCGGGAGAACGGGCCGGGATGGAATTCACGGCGTCACGTTTGCCTCGGTGCAATTGGACGAGAAGTCCAGTGAGGTTTCCTTCAGCGCGGTCCAAATCGGCAATCCCATCGTGGAAAAAAAGATGGTGGATGTCCTGATGCAGGCCCGCGACCTGGGATTATTTTCCCGGATCACGGATGTGGGGGGCGGGGGGCTTTCCTCAGCAGTGGGCGAAATGGGTGAGGACACCGGGGTGCATGTTAATCTGGAAAAGGTGCCTTTGAAATACGCCGGTTTATCCTATAACGAAATCTGGATTTCTGAATCCCAGGAGCGCATGATCCTGGCGGTCCCGCCGGAGAACGTAGAGACCCTCTTAAAGCTCTTTGCAAATGAGGATGTTGAGGCGGCGGTCATAGGCGAGTTTACGGATGACAAACGACTTCAATTGGATTACGAAGGCGCCATGGTCTGCGATCTGGATATGCAGTTCTTGCACAAAGGCATTCCCCAGATACAGATGGAAGCGACCTGGCACCAGCCCCGGTTTGATGAGCCGGACTTCAAGCAGCCGGTGGAGATGGTGGAAGAATTAAAGAAGGTGATCGGGTCCTGGAACACCTGCAGCAAGGAATGGGTCATCCGGCAGTATGACCATGAAGTGCAGGGAGGCAGTGTTCTCAAACCCCTGGTGGGAGTAGCTAACGATGGTCCGGGTGATGCCACAGTTTTTCGACCCGTATTGAGTTCGGATATGGGCGCTATTATCGCGGCCGGCATCAACACCCGCTACGGCGATCTCGACCCCTACTGGATGGCGGCTTCAGCTATTGACGAGGCCTTGAGGCAGGTCATCGCCGTCGGCGGCAGTTTGAAAAAGGTCGCTTTGCTGGACAACTTCTGCTGGGGGAGTGCCAATCGTCCCGAGATGGTGGGTGCTCTGGTACGCGCTGCTCAGGCCTGTCACGATATGTCCCTGGCTTTTGGAGTCCCCTTTATCTCCGGTAAAGATAGCCTGAATAATGAATTTGAATATGAAGGCAAAATTATCTCCATTCCGCATACTCTGCTGGTCTCGGCGATGGGGGTCATGGAGGATGTCAAGAAGGCTGTCTCGATGGACTTAAAGCGCATGGGCGACTCCTTATATATTCTTGGCGTTACCGGCAACGATTTGGGCGGTTCGGAATATTTTGCAGCCCATAACAGCATCGGCAACAGCGTGCCCCGGGTAGATCCGGAGCAGGCTAAAAAGACCATGGAGGCTTTAAGCGAGGCGATTGATAAGGGGCTGGTCAAAGCCTGCCATGATTGCAGTGAGGGAGGCCTCGGCGTAGCGGTGGCTGAAATGGCGTTTGCCGGTGCGCTCGGAGCAGCAATATATCTCAAGCCGGTGCCTCGTACCGGCCCGCTATACCGCAATGATTACATTCTTTTTTCCGAGTCGAATAGCCGCTTCATAGTGGAGGTAGCCCCGGAAGCGGAGGCCGAATTTGCCGGGATCATGAGCGGGGTGACGCTGGCCGCCATCGGCCATGTCAGCCAGGAAGAAGTCCTGGAAGTGTACGGGTTGAACAATGAAAAGGTGCTCAGCGCCAGTCTGTCAGAACTCAAGGAAGCCTGGCAGAAACCGCTGAGATGGTAGAGGTAGTATAAATGAGCAAGGTAAATGTGCTGGTACTGCGTGGTCCGGGGACTAACTGCGATCAAGAAACGGCATATGCCTTTCAGCAGGCCGGGGCGGTGGCTTCACTATGCCATATCAACCAGTTGATCCGCCGTGAAAGGCGGCTGGCGGATTACCAGATCCTGGTAATACCCGGCGGATTTACCTACGGTGATGACATCGCTGCGGGGCGGGTCCTGGCTAATGAGCTGAAAATAAAACAGGGTGAGGACATCCGCCAGCTGGTGGACAGCGGGGGGCTGATTTTGGGTATCTGCAACGGCTTCCAGGTGATGGCCAAGGCCGGAATCCTGCCAGACATCAGAGACCAGGCTGCCCCTCCTCTTACCCTGGCCACCAACGACTCGGCTAAATTCGAATGTCGCTGGGTACATCTCCTGGTCGAGAAGAAAAGTCCCTGTATCTTTACCCGGGATGTTGACAGCCTGTACCTCCCGGTAGCGCACGGAGAAGGCAAGGTGGTAACTGACGTGCGCGGGTTGAGAGAAATCAATGCCGTATTATATTATGCCGACGAGTCCGGCAATGCGCAGGCGGGCTATCCGCATAACCCCAACGGCTCGATGAATAATATTGCCGGAGTCTGTGATCCTACCGGGCGTATCTTCGCTCTGATGCCCCATCCAGAGCGTCACATCCAATTTACGCAGCATCCGCAATGGACGCGCAAAAAGGCCAGGGACTTCGGCGACGGCTTCTCGATCTTCCGGAATGCCGTGAAATTCGTCAAAAGCAGATAGAAAGAGCGGGAGGTTGCGTTCCGCCGCAGAAAAGAATATTATATGTGACAGTCGGTTTTGGAAGGGAGGGTGTTCGGAATTGAGCAAGGTTACCCGCATCGGAGTAATTGCCGATACCCATATCCACCAGATTAAGGAAATCCCGGCATATCTGGTGGAATGTCTCAAGACGTTCGATTTGGTGATTCATCTGGGTGATTTTGTGAGTATGGAAATCGTGGATTACTTTAAAAGTTACCCCAATTTTTATGGCATTGCCGGGAACCATGATCCCCAGACTGTCAAATCCAGACTTGGCAGAGACCAGGTGATCGAAGTAAACGGGAAAAGGCTGGGCCTCATCCACGGCTACTGGTTCCCTCTTTTCTTCCGCCACCGGTCTTTTCAAAGATTTAAAAACGAGAAAGTGGATGCCATACTCTACGGGCACACCCATGTCATCCGCAATGAGATCATAAATGATATCCTGGTTTTTAATCCAGGCAGCGCTTGCGCTCTGTGGCCGGCGCCCTGGAAGACCTATGGCATATTAAAGGTGGGAGAAAGTATCACCGGCGAGGTGGTCTCCTTCGATAAAGATAAGAAAGGCTTCATTTCTAAATATACAGACTCTGTGGTAGAAAGGGATAAGATAATCCGGTGGGCTTGTCGTGCACCGCGCTTGCCCGATTATTCGGTGGAATAGACAGAGGCTGGATGCCAGGATAGTTTGGTTTACAATGTGAAGTTTAAATCAGAAAGAAATCTTTATAGCGACAGGATTAGTTGAGTGGAACAGGTCCGATTTAAGAGAAGCAAATGGTAGTCTATCGTCTAGCCCAGCTGGGTAGAGTTATTATTAACAGAATCCCGATCTGCCTGGCCTATCCCATGGCTGAAGTGATCGGAGAGGCGATATTCTGCTGCTGGGGTCGCGCCCGCCGCAATATGGTTAAAAGCGTGGCCAGTATTTTGAAACGCGAGACCGGTGATCCCGAGGTCAGAAAGACTGCCCGGCGCTGCATGGGCCATTTTGTTAAATACATAGTTGAAATGCTGCGCTATCCCTACCCCGATGAGGACTTCTTCCAGAAACATTTTCGGCTTACCGGACGGGAGTATCTGGACGCTGCCTTGAGGGAAGGTAAGGGAGCCATCCTGGTGAGCTTTCACCTGGGAAATTTGGACCTGGGCATTAGATTGCTGGGCAGCCTGGGGTATCCGATCAATGCCATTGTTGAAAGCCTGGGCTGGTCAGGTGAACTGGATGCCTTCCTGCAGAAACCGCGGGCACATAATGGAGTCAAGCTGATTAATACCAGGGAGGCCTCTTCTCGCATGCTGGAAATCCTGAGGAATAATGAAGTGTTGGCCCTGATGATTGACTGCCCCAACTCCGGCAGGGGCGTCAAGGTGAAACTGGGAAAAAGCTGGGTTATCATGCCGACCGGCGCTGCCACCCTGGCGATAAGGACCGGGGCGCGCTTGATTCCCTGCGGGCTGGTCCGCACTTCCAGCACTACCTTTCAGGGGATCATCGGCCGGCCGGTAGAGTACGTACCCAGCGGAAATCTGGCAGGGGATATCCGGGAGCTTACCCAGCTCACCACCGCCTCGATGGAGGAAATTGCCCTCTCTTTTATTGACCAGTGGTACATCTTTCATCCGCTCATCAAAGAAGAGCTTCAAGACCTCGATAAGACCCCCGATAAAAGTCCCGCCTTTGACCCCGCTAACTGATAAGTCAGTGCCCTATCCGCCGTACAGGCTCACCAGATTCTGCAGGTCCTGGCTGCCGGTTATATTGGCGGCGGTGTCCAGAAAGTCCTTCAGGGAAAGGCTGTGTTTTCTCAGCAGCCTCACCTGGTCACCAATGGGATCGATCGAGGTCGGGCTGTGGGCATAGGAGCCATAAAAGGCAAAATAGGCCTGGTTTAATTTGCGAATGTTGTAACCCTTGGCATTGAGCATTTGCCGCTGGTCTTCCATGTATTTTTCAGCCCGGTCTATCTGCCCCTCGGCCAGGAACAGATTGACGTTAAGGCGGATTTCTCTCATGGCCGCAACGAAATCCGCCCCGGCCGCCTGGCCTCCCTCCCCGGTCTCAGCAGGCTGATACTGAGTATAAAATTGGTGATAGACCATCGATCCTATTTCCTTGCTGGCAATCCCGGCCACGGTTTCGTTTATGGTGGGGATGTCCGCCTTGGGAGAGATCCTCAAGAGGTCCAATACATAGCGAAAGCCCAAAGGCTTGAAAGCAAGATACTGATGCAGCCATTCTTCAACCGCGGCGTCAACAGTGAAGCGAAGATCGGCATTATCGGTTACGAAGCTGGGATAGGTAGCCCCCGTTCCCCCGATTTGCACCACCAGAGCCGACACATTTAAACCCTCCACCGAAGACTCCAGTTCTACCATTTGAGAGGTATTTAAATCCGGTTTGATGACAATATCGCGTATCCTTTCTATCCTGTCCCGCGGGGAAATCACGAGAACATTAAGGGGCTTTTCCAATTTAAAGCTGACGGGCGGGAAGGGAAGCTGGAGCCAGTCATTGTTGAAGGGATTGTAGATCCCCTGTTCTGCCAGAGTCCGGGCAATCTGGCTGGCAATGGTCTGCTCAACGATAGGTTTCAGGGAGGCGATTTGGGATTCGGCTTCTTTGATCCTGGCTTCGTACTGGTCAATATCACCCTGTATTTGTTTAGCCTGGACAGCGCCTAGCCCGGACTTCAAGTTATTCAAAAGCGCCACGTCTGAAAAATAGTTGACCACGGATTGAGAATTAAGGGCAGAATCAGGCTGGGGGTCGGTTACCCTCTGTCCGATCTCTCTGAGAAGAGTGTTGAATTCCCAGGCGGCAATATTAAAACTATAGGGACCGGTGATGGAATTCAGCGTATCATCAAAACTGCTGGACGCATTGCGGGAGACCGCCACACAACCCCAGCTTCCCAGGATGATAAACACCAGGCCTAAAGCCAGCAGCCAACGGATACGCACCTGAATCCCCTTGCCTTTGCCTACAACGTCAAATCGCCTTGTTCCTCTGCCACTAATTCGATTATACGATATACCTATAGGTAAGTCTAATTCCATTCGAGCGCCGGGAGTGATCAAGAAAATATCCAGGCAATAGCATAGGTCGCCAGCCAGACAGATTATGCACCGCTCGAATATAGGATTATTTGAGCCTGGCTTTAAGGGATTCCACAATACTGGAAAGGGTAGGCCCGGTCTTTTCATGGATGACCACATCGGCAAAATGGTCGTGAGGAGTCTCACTCATGGTAATGATGACCAGTCTGGCGCCATTTTGTTTGGCCAGGACGGGCATTTGGGCAGCCGGATAGACTACCAGTGACGACCCCGCCACGATGAACATATCACAGGCGGCTGACTTTTCCTCTGCATCTTCCAGTGCCTTCAGGGGTAGAGATTGACCAAAAGAAATCGTGGCCTGCTTGAGAAATCCGCCGCATTCACATTCGGGAGCTTTCTCCCCCGTCTCATCCATCATTTTCTCGATGTCTTCTCTGGGCCACCTTTTGCCGCAAGTCAGGCAGGCTACCCAGCGGATTGTGCCATGCAGCTCGATGACCTTATCATCCGGGACCCCGGCTGCCTGATGCAGGCCATCGACGTTCTGGGTGATAACACTATCCAGCAGGCCCATCCGATAAAGTTCAGCGATGGCATAATGTCCGGGATTGGGTTTGGCTTTAGACATGGTGGGCCAGATAGCCCGTGAAAAGCCCCAGTAATGCTCGCGGCTGGCTCGACTGGTCATGAATTTGTCATAGGTGAGCTCGTCGGGGTTCCACTGGTGCCACAACCCTCCCGGACTGCGGAAATCTTGAATTCCAGATTCAGTGCTCATGCCAGCGCCCGTAAAAACGATGATTTTCCTGGACGCGGCTATCATCTCGGCGACAGTTTGAATTTTGTCCACGCTATAGCTCCCTTCAAGTTCGTACTTGCCTCACCCGGGTCTTTTTAATTATATTCCCTCGAGGGCAGGCCTTCAAAATACGAATGGGATAGTCCGGGTCTTTTCATATCCTGGGCATCTTTGGGCAATCAGAGCCTGGATGTTATAATGAATTTGTATGTGTATGAGATCCGCAATCGAGGTCAGCAGCCCTGATGAAAGATTATTATAAGACGCTCGGCGTTCCCGAAAACGCTGATGATGAAGATATTCGAAAAGCCTTTCGCAAACTGGCTTTCCAGTACCATCCGGACAAAAATATCGGGCACGAAAAAGAAGCGGAGGAGAAATTTAAGGAAATCAATGAAGCCTTCGGCGTCCTGAGCGATAAAAATAAACGCCAGCAATATGATCTGGTCCGCCAGGGGGCCTTTGCCGGCGCTGGCTCCGGTCCAGCCTATCAGGGTTTCCGGTATTCCCAACAGGACATTTTCCGGGACACTTTTACCAACCAGGCCACTCTGGATGAACTGAACCGGATGTTCGCCCAGGCAGGCCTGCGTTTTGATCCTGAATTCTTGAACCGGGTCTTTTTCGGTGCCAATAATGTGGTCTTCCGGGTGTATCGGTTTGGCGGTGTCCCGGACTTCTCATTTGACGCTGCTGAGAGTCCCCGGGCCGAGCAGAACCAGGTGACCCCGTCATCAGGCTACAAGCCCAATTTTGTTGAACGCTGGGCGGCCAGGGCGACCATGAAAGTGGGCAATTTCATCATGCGGAAGCTTTTCGGTATCCAGTACCAGGAGCCGCAGCCCAATCTCGACCAGGTCCGCGAACTGGAACTGACAGCCTCCGAAGCCCGGATGGGGGGTGAAAAGGAGTTTGAATACCGCATCGAGAGGCAGACCAAAAAGCTAATCGTCAAAATTCCGGCTGGCATTCAGCCCGGCACCAATATCAAGTTGAGAGGAATGGGAAGAAAGAACGGACAAAAGACAGGCGACCTCTATCTGAAGGTGAAGCTGGTCAGATGACTATTATTATCCCATTCTCAAGGTGGCTTTAGCCAGGTCCCAGGCGTACTCGTAGACGTGGAGTCCCTTGCTCATTCCAATCAACTGGCCATCCTCAACCCCGATTTCGCTGGCCATGTACTCCTTCAACAACTGGATAGCTGCCAGATTGGAGGGAAAGCCTGCCCACAGGTCCCAGGATCGGAAGTAAACTATGAAATGGAGCTTGTTCTCCCTCAGGCGGGTATCTATTCCCCGCAGACAGGGCGGGTCGCTGAGGAAGATAGAGCTGGCATCTCCTACAGTCATATAGGCCTGGTTGGTATTGGGCCCCTGCTCCTTGTACATTTTGATAACTTCGGGAATTTGCTTCTCCAGATATTGGCCGTAGGTATATTGCTCCCCTTCGGCCCGATGGGAGGTCATAAGGTAGGGCAGGTAGGTCTCAACATAGTCCATGGTGCTGGGGGGAGGCACTCCCTGGGGAACGTCGGGTATCAGGGGTCTGGTGCCGGGGTTGTTGATCTGGCATACCACCAGCCCGAGTTCTTTGCGGCGCTGACCGGCAAAGCTGCCCCGCTCAATCTGGTATTCGTAGCCTGTGGTTAGGGTTTTCCGTAGACAGAGAAACCAGGCTTCAGAGAGGTCCCGGGCTTCAATCACGGTAATTTCCAATGAGCTTATCCCCTTTTTGGCGAATTTCAAAATCAACGCCAGGTGAAACCTATACTTTTCAGTGCTTTCTCTTGAAAATGGCCAGGAAGCGGTCCTGGTACTCCTCGAAGACGTTCCAGCGGTCCAGCTCAGCTTTTAGCTCGGCCGGCTCCAGCTCTCCCTTCTCGACCAGTTTAAAAAGACCCTCGATGCGGACCCTGGCATCGGCCGGCAAGCCACTGGTGTCCATGTTTAGCAGCCCGCGCTGCCTCAGCTGCATGATATTATCCCCGACAGACCGCTGGGTGATTTCATAAATGAACTTCAGGATGGAGACATCCCAGAGCATATCTTCCCCTTTGATGATGGAGGCTAAAGGGTCTCCTTTCTGGTCGATCTCTCCATTCAATTTAGCCACTACAGCAGTCAGATTGTCTGAGACGACATTGAGTTCTTTGGGCTCATTCCGGTAAGCGTAATATAAACCTGGCGAATTCGCGTCATAGTGGGTCATCAGCATCTCAAAATACTTCTTAGCTTCGGCGCTAAAACCCTGGACCCGGGAAAGGTAAGAGGGGGTCACTATCCGCGGACGCTCCGCAATTACCCGACCTTCCCGTATCACCGTTTCCTCGCCCTTAATGAGCTCGTTATAAGTCGCTTCAGCCACCAGATAATAATAGACGCTGGTGGTGCCAAAGGTCGCCAGACTCTGCTTGGGAGGCCGGAGGACCTCTGTGTTCAAGACTGCTCTGCGAATTCTTTCATCTGATTCCATGGGTTTAAAACCTGGTCCGTTAGTTAATCGTTTCCAGTTGCTGCTTGGACTCGTCGAGGATTTGCAAATACTGGCTGTCAAGCTGGGCTTTCAGTTTGCGCCATTCTTCCTGGAACTGGGGCTGACTTTCTACATCGATGCGGATGCCGGCGGTGTTGCCGCCCATTTGCTGTCGCAAAGCCTGCTCTACCTTGCTTTGAAAATCAGCCTTCAGGGAGGCATAAGTCTGTTTCCGCTGCTGTTCACCCTGGCCGGTATAGTGGCTGAAAATATTGCGCAGCTGACTTAGAACCATTTCGACTTTAGCCTTGTCCGTTTTAATGGCCTTAATGCCATCCATGGCCAATTTGTTGATTCTCTGCGTGGCCTCGTCTCTGGGCAGATTGATGTTTTTGATGAGCACAGCGCTGATTCCCTTAGCGACATAAAAAGCGGCCTGCTTATCGTATTTGCCCAGTTCGGGCAATAACTGGGCGTCATTTTTGAGATATCTGGCGGCCAGCTTTTCGCCCTCCGGGACATATTTCCATTCCAGGCGTTCCTTTTCCGTCGGCTCACCCAGTTTTTCAATTTTCTCCATAGCGATTTCACGAGCACTTCTAATATCACCCATCTCGGCTTCTCCTGAAAATAATCAACCGGACAACTTTTTCCATATTAATTATACTAGATAGCCGCCAAAGCTGGAATAGCGGAGGCAAAAAACGTTATAATAGCCAGCTATAGGGACCGTTAAGGAGGACAAATGGCCAAAATTAGTATTCAACCCAGGACTTATCTTTACCCAATGCCGGCGGTGCTGGTTGGGGCACTGGTCAATGGCAAGGCCACCTATGTCACGATTGCCTACTGCGGGATTGTCCAGCGTCTGCCGCCCATGATCTCGGTTGCCTCCAATAAAGCCCATTATACCAATATCGGGATCCGGGAGAACCGCACGTTCAGCGTCAACATTGCCTCCGAGGAGATGGCTCAGGTCACCGATTACGTGGGGATATATTCGGGAAAGACGACCGATAAATCAACTCTGTTTGAAAATTTCTTCGGGACTTTGAAGACTGCCCCTATGATTCAGGAATGTCCGCTCAATCTGGAATGCCGGTTGGTGCAGACAGTGGACGTCAGCGGAGGCAATGATATCTTTATCGGCGAGATAGTCGGGGTCTACGCTGAAGAGAAGTACCTGACTAACGGTGCTCCGGATGTTAATAAAATCAGGCCGCTCATCTTTTCCATGCCGGACAACCACTATTGGAAATTTGGCGATTGTCTGGCCCCGGCCTGGAGCATCGGCAAGAGCTTTCAACCGGGCCAAAAATGAGACTGCAGCCATCATTTAAGGGTGATAATATGGATCGCGGCGACCTTGAAAGAGGCGTAGAGGCTCTGGCCGGTTTCCAGCTTCATATCATCGGCCGACATCCTGGTAATCAGGGCTATTAAGGGGAATCCGCAGTCCAGATTGACCCTTACCAGCGGCCCGGCCGGGATCATCGAGGTGATGCGCCCGGACAAAACATTGCGGGCGCTGGAGGATGATTTAGTCAGGGATAAAGTAATATCCTCCGGCCGGATAAAGATATTAACCTTCCCACCGGTCTGGCAGGCGGA
>JAGDMY010000075.1 GCA_017860765.1 Chloroflexota bacterium
TGATATCGGACTGAGGGTGACTATGGCCCCGATGATCAGCGATAAACCCTATCATGCCACCCTGCCTATAGCCGAAGACGCTCTTCCTCCCGAACTGAAAAACCAGGGTGCCCCGACTGCTCAAGAACTGGTCGCCACTACTGTTGCTCTCTATGAAAAATGGCATACGAAAGGAAGCCGCCTGCACGTGGCCTTTGGTCCTTCGGGCCCCCAGCGCTGTACGGATGAACTCCTGAAGGAATGCGGCAACCAGGCCAGACTCCTGGATACGGCTATCCATACCCATGTGCTGGAGTCAAAAGCACAGGCACGCACAGCCGAATTCCTTTACGGGAAACCCATGCTCTTCCACCTGGACGAAATGGGATGCCTCAGCGAACGCACCTCGCTGGTTCATTCCGTGTGGATTAACGACAGGGAAATGAAACTTGCCGCCGACCGGGGCGCCGTGGTAGTCCATAATCCTTCCAGCAATCTCCTCATCGGCAGCGGCATCGCTCCGGTAATAAAATGCAGGGAAATGGGGGTGCCGGTGGCCCTGGGAACGGATGGAGCCAATGTTTCCGGGAGCCTGAGCATGTTTGACTCCATGAAACTGGCTGGACTGATTCATAACCGCCCCGATTTGCCTCAGGAAGCATGGCTGCAACCGCAGGATGTCCTCGAGATGGTCGCCAGCCATGCCCCGAAAGTACTTTTGGAAAAAGACCTGGGGAGGATAGCCCCCGGGCAGAAAGCCGACCTTGTCCTTCTAAACCTGGAAAACCCCTCTTTGACTCCGCTCAATAACGCCTGTTGGCAGCTGGTGTATGCCGAACCCACTTCGGCGGTCGAAACGGTATTGGTGCAGGGCGAACCGGTCTTATTGCAGGGAAAACTGATGAGAATCTCGGAAAAGAGGATTCTGGAGGAGGCGGCCAGGCGGGGGGAACGGATCCGGAATGCGTTTGCGGAGAAGCACCATGATCAGGTTTTGCGGAAGGCGGCAATGATAAGAAAGGCCTGTTCGTTTTGAGGTGATTGCATAAAACGATACCCAAAAGCCGGAAAGGGCTCATGAGGGGAGGTGAATCCCGAGGGAGAAGCAGGCAGCCATTTATTTAGAAATCTCATAACCGAAGAAATTAGGAGGAATATGAAATGAAGAAGGCTAAAATGTACCTTTCCTTTCTGCTGGTTGCTCTCATTCTCGTTCTCGGCGCCGAGACGAAAGCGCCTGAGGCCCAAACCCCTAAAAAAATTGTCCTCAAAATTGCCCACGTTGTGGACCCCTCCCACCATTATGAGCTTGCTGCCAAGGAGTTCAAAAAGAAGGTGGAGGAAAAAACCAAAGGGCAGGTTGTGGTTGAAACCTATCCCAATTCCCAGCTGGGAAATGAAAGAGCGATTTTGGAAGGGCTGCAGATGGGCAGTATTCAAATGGGGATCATTACTTCCGGAGCCTTGTCTGGATTCGTACCGGAATTTGCAATTTTGGATATGGGATATCTCTTCAAAGATGAAGCCGAGGCCATGAAAATCCTAAATGGCCCGATCGGACAGGAGTTCTCCCAGAAAATGCTGAAAGTGGGGATTCGGGATATCGGCACCCTTAAGTATAGTTATCGGAGTGTCTACGCCAATAAAGCCATTAATACGCCAGCCGACCTGAAGGGGATGAAAATCAGAACTATGGAGAATCCGGCCCATATGGCCATATTTAAGGCCTTGGGAGCGAGCCCCACGCCTATGGCTTACGGCGAATTGTATACAGCCATACAGCAAAAGGTTGTGGACGGCGCGGAAAACCTGCCTGATTTGTATTTTAATTCCAAACACTTTGAGGTGGCGAAGGTATACTCCCTCACGAATCACGTGTTCTGCATCGTCAAGTGGATGATCAGTGAGGAGACTTACAAGAAACTGCCTGCGGATGTCCGGACAATCGTAATGGACTGTGCCAAAGAAGCCCTTAAGTGGGAAAATGAGGTGTCGATTCCCCAGCAAATGTCTGGCGCTCTTGGAAAGCTTGAGAAGGGCGGAGTCAAAATAGTTAGACCTGATATTCAGCCTTTCCGTGCCATCGTCAAGAATAGCTGGTCAGAAACCGCCAAGAAATTTCCCAATGGAGAAGCAAACCTGAAGATGTTAGCCGAAGCCATAGGGGTAAAATTGTAATTCGCCCCGAAAGATGTTTTGGTTCCCACCGAAGATTTATCACGACAAAAAGGTGCAGGTACAGCCGCCCAGCTGTACCTGCATTCCCTCTTTACCTTTTGCAGCGGCGACTCCCGATAGGATAGGAGGAGGATAAATGATTCTTGCGTTAAAACGCATTTTCAATAAAATTGTGGATTGGTTTTGTATTTCAGCCATCGTCCTGATGTTGTTGATAACCTTTTACCAGGTTGTAGCTCGGTATATTTTCTCCAATCCGTCTTCCTGGTCCGAGGAAGTGGCGCGGTATATCTCCGTATGGGCGATTTTCCTGGGAGCAGCCATAGCTTTCCGGTCACGGGCACACTTGGGGGTAGATTATTTTGTAACCCTGTTTTCAAAAAGAATTCAAACAGTAATAGGTGTAGTAACAAATATTGTCCTGCTCGCTACTCTGGTTTTTATTTTCAAACAAGGAATTGAGATTACCCTGTTTGTTAAGAACCAATTGTCCCCCGCCATGCGAATCAGCATGGCCATTCCATATGCCGCAATACCTACAGGAGTGCTGTTAATGTTTATTGAATTAGTGTGGGATTTTTTCATCAGGGAATCGATAGAAGCAAGGGAGGCATGAAAAAACGATGGCGTTATTAATTGGAGTTTTTCTGGTTTTTCTCCTGCTGAACATGCCTATAGCCTTTGCCTTACTTATCGCCCCAACAACCTATCTTCTAGTAGACCCGCTTGTTCCTTATAAAATGTTAGCCCAACAAATGTTTAACGGGGTTGACTCGTTTGTATATCTGGCGGTACCTTTTTTTATCCTATCGGGAATGCTCATGCAATATGGTGGAATATCCAAACGTCTCGTTGATTTTAGTTCGGCGCTGTTGGATAGATTTATAGGCGGTCTGGCCATGGCTGTATCGTTGGCTGCCGCTATTTTTGCTTCAATAACCGGCTCGGGTCCGGCTACAACTGCTGCTATTGGCGGAGCGATACTGCCTGAGCTGGTGGAACGAGGCTATGGAAAAGAGTGGTCTGTAGCCCTCATGGCCTCTGCTGGTGTCCTTGGACCCATCATTCCTCCCAGCATTACCATGGTCATTTACGGGGCGATGACTGGAACTTCTATCGGAGCTTTGTTTCTTGGCGGGTTCCTGCCGGGGATTACAATCAGCATCGGTCTTATGGTCATCAGTTATTTCCATGCGAAAAAGGTTGGGGTAGGTAAAGCAGTAAAGAGTCGGTCAATCACTATTGGTAAATCTTTAATAGATGCACTTTGGGCACTGGGAATGCCGTTTTTGATTTTGGGCGGAATTCTGGGTGGGATCTTTACACCTACAGAAGCCGCGGTAGTTGCGACCGTCTATGCGCTGATCGTTTGCTTTGTTGTTTATGGTTCCCTAAAAGTGCAGGATTTGCCGCGGATCTTTAAAGAAGCAGCTGTTATAACTTCGGTGGTTATGATTATTCTTGCCAATGCCGCAACCTTTGCTTGGTTGATGAGTGCCCTCCGGGGTCCCGAAAAATTGATCTCCCTTTTTTACTCCATCAGCGACAATACAGTTGTACTACTTCTCCTGATAAATATCTTTCTGTTAATCCTGGGCTGTTTTATTGATACCTCTTCCGCTCTGGTGATGACAGTGCCGGCCTTCATGCCCCTGATTCAAAAAATGGGTGTTGATCCTGTGTTTTATTCTTGCCTAAGCTACTAATGTAATCAGAGAGCTTTTCAGGAAACACTATCATGAACCACGGGTCGGGGGAAAGCCGTGTCCAAAAAAGAGATAACCCTGTCTGTTAATGGGAAAACGGTTGTGGCCGCAGTTGATTCGTCCTTGAGTCTGCTCAGGTTTCTTAGAGAAAGTCTCTATTTAACCGGGGCCAAGGAGGGATGTGGCCAGGGCGAATGCGGCGCCTGTACAGTCTTGATCAATAATAAGCCCATTAATTCCTGTATGATTCCTGTGATTTCTATAGCGGGTTGTGAAATAACCACCATAGAAGGGTTGGAAAAGGAAGGGAAACTGGATCCTGTCCAGGATGCTTTTATCTCGGAAGGCGGAATACAGTGCGGTTTCTGCACGCCGGGGGCGATTTTAGCCGCCAAGGCTTTGCTGTCAGAGAACCCTAAACCCGCGGAGGAAGAGATTAAGGAAGCCCTAGGCGGCAACCTCTGCCGTTGTACCGGTTATACAAAAATAATCAAGGCAGTGCAGGTTGCCGCAGGACAAAAACCACCCACCCGGACAGACCTAAGCAGTGAGAGCCGTATCGTCGGGCAGAGACTCAGGCGGCGAGACGGTTTCGAAAAGGCTACCGGGAGGGCCAAATATGTTGATGATATCACCTTACCGGGGATGCTTTCCGGGAAGGTTTTGCAGAGCAGTCGGCCCCATGCCCGTATCATGGGAATTGATGTGTGCGCCGCGGAAAAGCAGCCCGGAGTAAGGAGAATACTAACAGCACAAGATATCCCGGGTCTCAATCTGTTCGGAACCTTTCTGGCCGATACCCCTGTTTTGGCTCAACAAAAAGTTCGCAGTTATGGTGACGCCGTTGCCCTGGTCATTGCAACTAATGATGAGGCTGCTGAAAAGGCGGTTCAATTAATCAACGTTGATTATGATGATTTGCCGGGAGTGTTTTCTGCAGAAGAAGGACTCCGACCCGGTGCAGCGCTTGTTCACGAGAAAGGCAACCTGCTCCAACATTTTAAATTAAGAAAAGGGGATATCCAACAGGGATTTCAGCAATGCCAAGCGGTGGTGGAAAATACCTTCCGCACCAATTTAATTGAGCATGCTTATTTGGAAACGGAATGCAGTGTTGCGATGTTGGATTCTCAGGGGCTCATGACTGTCTGGACCACCACCCAGGATGTTTTTGGGGTACGACGACAAATAGCTTCCGTCCTGGGCTTATCGCAAAACCAGGTGAGGGTGATCCAGATGACCACGGGCGGTGGCTTTGGCGGTAAAATAGACGTAGGAACAGAAATACTCTCCGCATTGGCGGCCATGAAAACAGGCAGTCCGGTAAAGGTGCGCTATAGCAGGGAAGAATCCATGAGAGCATCGCCCAAGCGCCACCCCGTAGTGATCAAGGCCAGATTGGGGGCCAGTAAGGACGGCCTGCTTCAGGCGCTGGAAGGGGAAGTGCTGGCAGACACCGGCGCCTACGCCTCTTTGGGCCCGGCGACGATACGAAAATGTGGGATTTCTCTGAGCGGTCCTTATTATATTCCAAATATAAAGGTGGACACCTTCACGGTATATACAAACAATCCCACCTCCGGAGCCATGCGCGGGTTTGGCATGTTGCAGTCCGCCTTTGCCTATGAATCTCTGATGGATATGCTGGCGGAAGCTTTGGGTAAGGACCCCTGGGAATTTAGATATCAGAACGCTTTGAAGCCAGGAGCGAGCATAAGTACGGGACAGGTGCTGCAGGAGAGCGTGGGCATTAAGGCGACTCTCTTGGCAGTGAAGAAATACATGGAAGAGAACAGTCTGGGCCCGCAGAGAACAGAGGGGTGAGATATGAAAAAAAGAGGAATAGGTTATGGCAGCTTATTTTTTCCCCTGGGCCTGGGTTTAGGCCGCTACGATATATCAATGGCTTCCGCCCAGTTAAATGAGGACGGCACGGTGATGATATTGACTGGAGTCGCCGATATCGGCCAGGGGTCTTCGGAAATCTTTGCCATGATTGCCGCCGAAGAGCTTGGCCTGCTAACGGAAGATTTTACCGTTGTGTCTGCAGACACGGCAACTACCCCATACGGAGGGCCGACCACAGCCAGCCGCGCCACCATGGTGACGGGAAACGCCGTAAAGAATGCGGTCTCCGACCTGAAGCAGTCGCTTTTGGCAGGCGCTGCAGAGCTATTAGAGGCAGTACCGGCAGATATCGGCATTAAAAATAGGATCATCTATCAAAAAGGGTCGAAAACGGACTTGTCGATTCCGGATCTGGCAGGCTATTGCTATCGAAAAGGCAAAAAATATATCGGGGTTGGGATGATGGACGCTACCACCACGGTCCTTGATTCTGAAACCGGCCAAGGGGGAGGCTTTTTTTCCTTTACCTATGGGACCCAGGCAGCCGAGGTGGAAGTAGATACTGAAACGGGCGACGTCACGGTTCTTCGCCTTGTGGCCGCCCATGATGTGGGAAAAGCCATCAATCCCACGGGTGTGGAAGGACAGATTGAAGGCGGCGTTGTCATGGGCCTGGGGCAAACCATGATGGAAGAGGTGATCTTGGACCAAGGCAAACCGATTACTCGATCATTTTTCGAATACCTGATTCCCACGATCAAGGACGTGCCGCCCATTGTGAGCCTTATTGTGGAAGAGGAGGAACCAAAGGGTCCGTTCGGCGCTAAGGGTGTGGCGGAACCACCCACGGTAGGTGTTGCCCCAGCAATTATTAATGCTATCTATAATGCCGTCGGTATTCGGTTAACCGAGTTGCCGGTTCGCCCTGAAAAGGTGCTCCAGTTGTTAAAAGAGAAGGGATAAAAGCAGGAGGTAAGTGATTGTGTGGCAGGAGTACTATCGGCCTCAGACCTTGCAGGAAGCCCTAAGTATCCTTTCCCGGTACCCCGGAAGGACCAGGGTGATAGCCGGCGGGACAGACTTGCTGCTGGAGCTGAAAAATGCCAGCAAAAAGGCCGATTATCTGGTTGACATCAGAGATATTGAAGGCATGACGAAAATTGAAGAAAGCGGCGGTGGGCTTTTAATTGGGGCCTGTGTTACCCATAGCCAGTTGGCGGCAAATTCACTGGTTAGAAAGAGGGCCGCTGCTCTTGCAGAAGGTGCTGCAATGGTGGGAAGCGTGCAGATTCGTAATATTGGGACAGTGGGCGGAAATATCGTAAACGCCCGGCCGGCCGCGGATACGGCTATTCCCTTGGTGGCCCTGAGGGCATTTGCGGAGATGGTGGATGCGGACGGAACAAAACGGATGACAGCTGTGGAAGACTTATTTGAAGGCCCAGGCAGGTCAAAAGTTGACAGTACCAAAACGATCATAACCGGTTTTTTCTTTCCTGTCATTCCTTCTGTTTTGTCTGCTTTTGATCGTATATCCCGACGCAGGAGCCTTTCTTTGCCGATGTTGAATCTGGCGGTCGTTCTGCAAAGAGAAAATGATGTCGTCAAGAATATCAGGATCGCTGCGGGTCCGATAGCTCCCACCCCCCAGCGCCTGACAAGCGTGGAAGCAATGTTGGAAGGACAGACTATAGGGCCGGGTATACTTGATCAGGCAGCCAGGGTTGCCAGTGAGTGTGCACAACCTCGGGATTCAGTTTTAAGAGGACCGCGGACTTACAGAAAAGAGATGCTGGGAATAATGCTCAGGAGAACTCTCACGAGAATCTGGAATACCTGACAGGACTCGTTTTTAACGTTTTAAGTAAATTACCAAAAAGCATCATTAATATTTTGGGCTCTCTGCATATAGCCCTGCAAAATAATAATGATACAAAAAGAGGAAGGATGATTAACAGTTAGAGAGGTTCTTTCGATACCTCTAAGAATTTCAGCGGACCTGTTTTAACAGATTCATTGGTTTCTTTGACGCGCAAATTCAAAGTCAGATTACCCTTTGGATTTATAAATCTCCCTGCCCGCTGGGTCAAGTGGTGACGCAGACTGCGCAACTCCACCGAAGACAACAACGGCGTTCTCTTTCTTAAGAGGCTCGACTTCACCAGACACTGCCTGTGAAATCAAATACGAATTTTTACATTGTTAAAATGATTATAAAATGGCCATGATACAGCTTGTGGTTTCCTGCCTTGCCGGGGCAGGGGCAAAAATGTCAAAATAGCATGAAAGTGTGATAGTCATGACAAATAATCTTGCCGGTTTGATCCACAGCCAGTGTGACTTCGCCGGGACCGTCGAGATAACACGGAAAATCCTTAGTATACCCAGCCCTCAGACGGAGCTCTTTGAGCGTGAACCCCAGGTGCTGGAATTTATTCAAAATGCGGTCCGACCCTATCTGGAAGGGATAGATATACCGGCTGTGCTGGATGACAGGGGTAATCTTGTGGCAACTTTAGGAGGGGGGCAACGGGGGATTGCCTTGGTCGGTTATGCCATGACACCCCAGGTTGGATCCATGAAAGACGGCTATACGGGACACATCGTCCCCGGTGAACCCTATGGCTATGCGGGGCAATGTCTACGGGGACGAGGTTGCTGTGAACAGAAAGGCGCCTTGGGCGCCATGCTGGCGGCGCTAAAGATTATAGCTCCTCAAAAGGATAAACTGAAGGGGACCCTGACCTTTATTTGCAGCACGGCAGGCGAAACAGGCCGCCATGATTCACTGGATTACATTCTTAAAACCGGAGGAATAAAGGCAGGTTTGGCTGTGGTCGGGTTGGGGACCAATAACGAGATTTGCCTGGGAAACAAGGGCCGTGTAGATGTAATGGTCGATGTACATGGAAAATCATGTCATAGCAGTGTGCCCGATCAGGGTGTCAATGCCATTGAGGGAGCGGCCCATGTTCTGCAAATTCTCAAGGGGCTAACGCCATCAACTGTTCATTCTTATTTGGGAAAATCGACCCTTGCCCCTATGCACATTGAAAGTTTCCCCCGGGCCACTCATACCATCCAGGATAAGTGCACCCTCTCTTACGACCGCCGCCTGGTCCCCGGGGAAAGCCCGGAGGAGGCACTGGAAGAAATTAGAGGTGCTCTGACCGTTGTTCATGGGTATCGTATTGATGTAAGGCAGGGTCCTTTCATGTATCCTTCGGAAATTGACAGAGATTCTAAAGCAGCCATTCTCATGGCTGGAGCAGTCCGGGCGATAACCGGGAAAGAACCGGTGTTCACCTACTTTAACAGCGCCCTGGATGCTGGGCTTTTGAACAGAACAGGGATACAATGCCTGATGCTGGGGCCCGGGAATGTAAAATATGCCCATACAGACGAAGAAGTGGTTCCTGTGCAACAGGTTATTGAGGCTGCCATGATCTATGCTTATGCCATATTGGACATACTTGGCTGAATAGGCGTTGGTGGCTGGAAATCAAAGCGAGGCCTGGAAGATGGACAAGAAATATAACCTCAGGGGTGTTGTTTTGGCGAACAGAGAAATTGCGCCTGGTTTTAGGCACATGAAGGTAAAATGCCCGGAGATTGCGCGGTCTGTTGTCCCCGGTCAGTTTGTGATGGTACGGGTGGCCAACAACTGTACCGACCCCCTCCTCAGAAGGCCTTTAACTGTTTCCAGAATACACAGAGATGAAGGCGCACTTGCTATTTTATACAAAAGCGTAGGTCAGGGAACTGAGATGATGGCGAATTGGGAGTCTGGCGTCACTTTTGAGATATTGGGTCCTCTGGGAAATGGCTTTTCGCTCCCTGATTCAGCAAAAGCCATTGCGGTTTTGGGCCGAGATGCGGGCATTGGCCCTCTGGCAGCTCTAGTAGATGAAGCATCGGGAACAGGGCGCCATGTTTATGCCTTTCTCAGTTCAAAACAACCGGTGCTCCTTGAATACTTCAAATCATTGGAGAAAAAGTGTCACCTGTTTTTGTTCCCGGACGGGGAGGTCTGGCGCTGTGGTCCTTTTATGACCAAAGAACTCGAACAGATTGCCGCAAAAAATCTGATTGACCAGATCTACCTGGGAGGATTATGTCACTTTTGCCCTTCCTGCAGCCTAAGTAAAAACATCCATTTATTCGCCTGCAGGCAGGGAATAACAGCCCAGGTTTCCCTGGATCAATATATGGCCTGCGGCTTAGGCGCTTGCCAGGGATGTGTGGTACCGTTCTATAAAGACCGGAAACAGCAGGAGACTCAGTATAAACGGGTATGCAAGGAAGGGCCGGTATTCGATTCATGGGAGGTGGTTCATCGTGGCTAATCTATCTGTGCTGATTGGCAGGATTAGATTACAGAACCCCATTACGGTGGCTTCCGGGTGTCATAGCCTGGATTATGAAAGCCTTTATCCTCTTGATATTTTGGGGGCCTTTGTGCCTAAGACCATCCGAACCTATGAGTGGCCCGGAAACCTACCACCCAGGATCACAGAGACACCCTCAGGGGTCCTTTCTGCCGTGGGTATTCCCAGCAAGGGTTGGGATAGGTTTGTCGATGAGGATGTCCCCAAACTGAAAAAATTGAACACTCCGGTTATTCTAAGTGTGGTAGGGAGGACTGAGGAAGAGTATGCCGAGATTGTAGAGCTCAGTAACGGCTTGGGTTTTCTGGCGGGAATGGAGCTAAATCTCTCGTGTCCCAATATAAGGGCTGGGGGATTGCAATTTGGCGCCAATAAAGATACGGCCCATAGTGTGGTAGCTCAATGTCGTAAAAAAACAGGACTGACCCTTATCCCCAAGCTACCGCCCGACCAATCTAATATTAACGATGTCGCGAGGGCCGTGGAAGCCGCCGGTGCCGATGCCATTTCCATGATCAATTCACCTCGGGCTATGATGATAGATATTGAAACCCGGAAACC